>NZ_JACJOV010000001.1:0-2508 GCF_014695745.1 Leptolyngbya sp. FACHB-671
TAGAGCATTAAGGTCAACCTGCAATTCTTCTCGGCTCATTGCTCCAGTTCCCAGATAATAGCCCCAGCGATACATTCGCTGCTCCAAGATGCCCCATTGACGCAGTGTGCCTAAATCCTTTCGTAATGTCGGTAAAGAGCAGGCTGTTAGGGATATGCCTTGGCTTTTGGCAACGTTCTGCAATTGTTGTTGAAGTTCTAGAAGAGCATCATGATGTACTCCAGGAGTTCGCTCAACCGTCTCGCTGCTTCCCACCCCTGGATACTGCACAAGGGTTGTAATCAACAGCATCAACCGCTCAAAAGCTGTGCGTTCGCTATAGGAATGGCATCGAGCTTGGTAGATCTCTTTCATAAGTCAATAAAAAGCCGATATTGAGCAAATTTATCCTAGTCCTTGAAAAGCTTCTAGTAACGGAACTTTATAATTACGTGATTTCCCTATCAAGATATTGGGATTTTCTACAGGTCTGGGGGGAACCCTTGATAAGGTGGACTCTAGATTCATCGGTAGAAAATAATTTTGGAAGTACTGAGACATTTCTTTATCCAGTGTTCACCGAAAACTTAATCAAGCTTCTGAATAGGAGTTCAAAGAGTTAGAAATGATTCCTGCAACAAACGGCTTTCGCTAGGTTTGCACAAGCACCTAGTTCGGTTCACATCGCATCTAACAAGCATTATGGTTAAGAACTGGCTAGTTTTAGGGTCTGTAGCGTTTGGAGTTGGCTTTAGCCTTAGTTTACCCATTACTCGCAACATCAAAGACTCTGCTCTAGTAGGTCTGATAGCAGTTCCAGCCGCGACTGCTGGAGCTTTTGCAGTAAGCCGTCAGCAAAAACAAGAGGTAGGAATGCTTTTCTCCTCTCTCCAGGCAGAAGTTCAAACCTTTGAACAGCAAAAGGATACCCTAAGGCAGTCGGTTGTGGCATTCCGTGATCGCCAAAAGGCATCTGAAGAAAAATGCAGCCAGCTAGATGCTCAGATTGAACAGCTACAAACCCAGTTAGATACAGACGAACAGCAGAAGCAGGCAATCCACCAAGAATTAATCACCCTGGAGGAGCAGAAACAGGCAGTACAATCGCTCTTCTCCTCGCTCCAGATGCAAGTTGAGACGCTAGAACAGCAGAAGCAATCACTAGACTGGACGATTACAACTTGTGGCAATCAGCGGCAACTTGTTGAGGATGAGCTAGAACAGCTCAAAGCTCAGAAAGTACAAGTACAGACTCAACTGAATGCTGAGGACCAGCAAAAGCAGATACTTCAAAGGGAACTCGCGACATTAGAGAACCGTAAGCAATCCTTGATTGAAGAAACGCATCACCTTGAGGTGAGGTTGCAGGAACTCAAAGCACAGGAAAGCCAATTAAATGCTTCACTTTCAGCACTCACTACTCACTACACCCAGTTAAACGGTCAATTTAGCAGCAGGGAGCAGCAAAGGCAGATTATTGAGCAAGAACTGATAGTTTTAGAGACTAATAAACAAGCCTTGGGTGAAGAAAATCTTGCGCTTGAAAGCCGATTGCAGGAGCTTAAGGTACAAGAGCACCAGTTGAACACATTGCTGTCCCAGCAATCGGAGCAGAAACAGGTTGTAGAGGCAGAACTCAACCAACTAAGCGCTCAGCTTCAAACGTCCCAGGAACAGAAATTGAGCTTAACCCAGGAGTTAGACAAGCTTTCATCTCAAAGAGGCGAACTTACTGAATCTCTGAATCGACTTGAAGAACAAATTCGATCTGCACAGACTCAGACACCGCCAGCTTCAACCAATACAACAGATGATTCTCCTGGATCATCTCCAGAAGTAATAGAGCAACGTGATCCACCCAAAACAGCAGTTATTACTGTCCATCCGCCAGCAATTGAGGAGGAGTTTGAAGCTCCAGAAAGTGCAACCGAGTTTCGACTCACAAATCTAGAACATACCCGGTGGTTATGGGAAGCAGTAATTGTTCCCCGCTGGCAGTATCCTCGCTTCCTTGGAAGTGTTTGCTTACCCCGCTACGACACTGATGAGGTCTGGGGGACAGAGACAATATTAAATTTAATCGGTGACAATCTAAGGCGGCTAGGCACCAATTACTTGGAATACAACCGGCTCTATGAGCGACTTGAAGACAAAGACGAACTCAATTGGCTCAAAGTTTTGACGTTTGCAATGTCCGAGTATGCCTACTACATGGAGGCAGAGGGAGGCTTCTGGAAAGGACTATGCGAAAGATTGGGGTTACCTTACCAGGATGATAGCTATGAGCCTGTCTCTACTTTGAAGTCACTGGCGTTGGAAGGCATTAATCTCCTGAAGCTACCGAAAGCGGTTGGAGGTTATCCGATCGTCTCAACACTTTGGTTGCAAAGCGGAATTCCTTACCGTAACCTGAGCCATTTCGCGGATTTGGTGGCAAATTTAGTCGAGGAGTTGGGCTGGAGCTATCTGCTGAGTGCTGATGCTGAACTGCTTGCACAAAAACTCCTCAACACTTGCCAAAGCCGTTAT
>NZ_JACJOV010000010.1:0-110813 GCF_014695745.1 Leptolyngbya sp. FACHB-671
CTCTCGTGCCCAGGCATTGATGGCACTAGCAGAAAAACTACCTGAGGCACTTCCCAAAGCACTAGAAGCGGCTCTAGCCATTGAGTCTGAGTCCTCTCGTGCCCAGGCATTGACGGCACTGGCAGAAAAACTGACTCCAGACCTACTTCCCAAAGCGCTAGAAGCGGCTCAAGCCATTGAGTATGAGTACTATCGGGTTCGGGCATTGACGGCACTGGCTCTCCACCTAGTTAATGCCCCAAACTGCTTTAATCTTTGGAAAGATTTACTGCATTTTCTCTCATATCGAACTCGACCTGACTTGTTAAGCGACATAACAGCTCTGATGCCTGTAATTTTTTCTTTGGGTGGTAAAGCTGCTGCTACAGAAATAACTCAAGCTATTCAAAACGTAGCCAAGTGGTGGTCTTAGTGATGTCTAAAATGATTGCAGCTCAGTTAAAAGAAGCTCGCCTTCTCCAATATCCAACAACTAGCAGAAGGCTTTATTGATCGAACGTGGGTTCTTAATAAAATAGACCACTGGCTATAACAAAAAGACCAACGATTTTTGGTTATAGCTAGAGAGCAAGGAATCGAAAAAAAAGTGTGATAGCAGCTCACGTCATTCAAACTCACAAAGACATTTTTGCCTATCACTTCTCTCAAGCAGCAGAATTGGAAACCTTGAAACCGGGACGGTTTTTGCGATCACCCTTAAAACCTAAACAACTATAAGCATCTTAGAGCAAGAGGAATCTCAAATGACAATCTATGTAGCGAACGGCAATCCTATAATTGCTATGGTTCTAATGTCCCTTAGTACATTCAAAGGTTCGGCTCTCGTAGCATCATTTCAGAGTATCTCGCTATCTTTTGGTTCTGAAGAGGCGGCTAAAAATTTTGTTGAGGATGTTAGGTCTCTGGGCTGTCATCGATCAGGTCTTGAATTAAACAATGTTGTTGTTATTCCTGACTATGCTGGTAACGAAAATGCAGCAAGAGCTGTTTACCACGCTGTTAACTCTTACAAGAATCATTTAATTTCTGTAAACAAATTTGAAATATATCCCTTCCATGAAGAAGGAGACAAATTACTTAAAGACATTGAGCAGTACATTAAGGAACACTTCGGTTCAGATGCTATGACTGTGAAATAAAAGAATAGACTTTTTGGAAAATACTAGCAGAAAACGCTAAGCCGTCTACCAAGTGCAATGCAATCATTCTTCATTTTCGTATATCCGAAAAAGTAAACAAGATGAATGAAGAAAATACACGTTGAGCATAGAAGCCAACTTTAAAAGAAATGCCATGAAATATCTAAAAATTGTGACTACTGTTACTGTTGTTATTGTTGCTGCCATCCATGTTGTCATCTCAATTGTAGAGATGTTTTTCTGGCAAAATCCGTTAGTTTATCAAAGACTTGATTTCCCTGCTGATGTAGCTAACCAAGTTGTCCCAATTGTCCAAAATGCGGGTTTGTACAATGGCTTTATTGCATGCAGCGGGACTTATTTGGGCAGCTTTTGGCAAGAGCAATACTGTACGACTCCGGGTGTTTTTCCTGGTTTGCGTCATTATTGCTGGCATCTTTGGGGCATTGACTTTGAAATGGACAACGCTTGCTTTGCAAACCCTTCCTGGATGCGTAGCGATGGCTTTTGTCTGGTTCACACGCTCCCAGTTCAAGCTTCAGGATTGATTCGTTTTGTTACCTGAATTTGGGGTACAGCCGAGATACTTGCAAAATAAGACACGGCGTAAAGTTTTGTAAAGGTTATCCGAAATGACTTAAAGCAGGAACGCCTGAAGTGTTTGTTACTTAAGGCTTTCGCTTTTTGGGTTCTGTATGAGGGCAGAGTATAACTAATACTCTGCCCTCGTCAAGCTTGGTTGAATAGTCAGCCAATTTGAGGATGCTCTTGTGCTTACAAGCTTTCAAGGAGGCCATACAACAACTGATTTGTTACTTTTCTTAATCTCGTGTCCTCTTTTGCACGTATCTCGGCTTTACCCCCTTGGCACGTCAAGCATTCAACTGTTTCAACTGGCTGAAACGCTGTTGACATATCCACGGCTTCATAGTCGGCATAACAGTTATTGAACAAGTTTAGTAATATCTTAAACCTGGCGTTTGATATATTGCCAAAAAATCTAAAGGAATTGCAACAACATCTCAAAGTCGAACTGGAAAAATTAACGCCACCAATTCCGCATCAATTACTGGAAGGCATGATGTCTTATCAACCTTATCTGTAGTTGGCTTTTAGGGAATTGGGATGAGATCGCTTTTGGTAATTCCTAGAGATGAGTCAGAACTGCTTTGGGTTGGGACTACTCAGGGGCTGTATATGGGCAATTTTGACAACTAGGAGTCTGTACCTAGCCTTGAGAATGGAACGATTACAGCCTTAGCATGGGATGGCAACGGCAGCAGTTTTTGGCTGGAGAAAGATTTGGGGCGATTCCGCTGGTGAGTCAGAATAAAAGCTAGAAGATAGCCAATAAATTCAACGTTCCCAACAGTAGCTTAGGGGCAAATCGGGTGAATGCAATCGCCCTTTGGGCGATTGCGAAGCCAATCGCGATAGTCCAATAGATAAAGATGTTATCTACCCAACATCTTTATGGGTTAATCCCATAGATGATGCCGTTACTGGTAGCGAAGACAGACTTAAAAATTTGCCAGTCGGTTCCAACTTTATTGCCACCATTGCCACCTTTCCATAGCCCAGTGCCATCTTGCCAACCATCATGTTGATACCACTGCAAATCGCCTTTAGGCAGAATGCCATAGATGATGCCGTTACTGGTAGCGAAGACAGACTTAAAAATTTGCCAGTCGGTTCCAACTTTATTGCCACCATTGCCACCTTTCCATAGCCCAGTGCCATCTTGCCAACCATCATGTTGATACCACTGCAAATCGCCGTTAGGCAGAATGCCATAGATGATGCCGTTACTGGTAGCGAAGACAGACTTAAAAATTTGCCAGCCGGTTCCAACTTTATTGCCACCTTTCCATCTTCTTGTTCCGTCCTGCCAACCATCATGTTGGTACCATAGCAAATCGCCGTTAGGCAGAATGCCATAGACGATGCCGTCACTGGTAGCGAAAACAGACGTAAAGTCCTGCCAACCATTTCCAACTTTATTTGTACCTTTCCAGCGCCCAGTGCTATCTTGCCAACCGTCATGTTGATACCACAATAGATCACCTGTAAGGAAGGACTCATCAAATGGGTAAAGAATTTGAGCAAATTGCATGTCTGTTGCTGAAAGCTGTGTATTCCACCCAACAGAAAATCCGTCAGTTGTTAATTGTGCAGGAATTGCGTACAGCATGATCGAGTCGCGATCAAAATTTGAATATTGTGTTTCATCTTTACTGTCTGCTTGAAGCACATTCCTTACGGTTGTTTCTTCATCCCATCCATTAGTACGGCGGTAGTAGTCAATGACTGCGGATCGATTCCATTTGATGCCAGCTTCAGGATGCTTATGTTCATGAGTGAATCCAAGAGCATGACCAAACTCATGCAGCACAACTCTTGAATATTCTTCATCAGGTGAAGTAGGTGTTAGCCACCCAAAGTTCATTGTTGGTTCACTTCGAGCAACTTGCAAGGCACCCGTACCCAGCATAGACCAAGACCCCGATCGCGTAAATGAGATTCGGATTTCGGCGTCAGGATCATTGCCAAACCGAAACTTAATGTTGGCAAATTTACTCCATTGATGAGCAACTTGTTCGACCTTAGCGTGAATTATGGGATCTCCATCCAGGAAGCGGACTCGCAAAGTTTTACCAGTCTCCCATAGATATGGAATCATTCCTACAAGATAATAAAACTCATTAGCATCTGCAAATACTGGCACTGAACAAACCTTCATTTCATCAGTCATTTTCAATACTCCTAAAAACTCGAATGAAACTGTCTCTTAGCCAAAGCTATATTGTCAACTAGCTTGTGAAAAACAACTTCACTTTGCTAGTTACAGTTTTTCGGACAATAAAATCAACTACATCCTTCTTCATAAAAATTCCGGACTAATCCGAGTGCTAGTCCCGGCATCATTACCGATTCGTCTACCGTCATGCACATATCTGCAACGCAAAACTTAAACGTTGGATAACGCTTAGAAAGATGTAAGTCTCAGCAGATTTGCGTGACTTTTTGAATGGTCTGGTCTTTGTGGCGATTA
This sequence comes from Leptolyngbya sp. FACHB-671, assembly GCF_014695745.1. Taxonomy (NCBI): domain Bacteria; kingdom Bacillati; phylum Cyanobacteriota; class Cyanophyceae; order Leptolyngbyales; family Leptolyngbyaceae; genus Leptolyngbya; species Leptolyngbya sp. FACHB-671. The sequence goes on from NZ_JACJOV010000010.1 coordinate 4,192, forward strand.
GTGATCGTACTCCCTGCTGCCATCCTACGCTTCCATCAACGACTGCACCCATTGAAAATCACTTTCACTCAGTGGGGGAACACGCTGCACTGAATCATCAATCCCAAGATCTAAAGCTGCCTCCTAGTAAACCTGTCTCAAAATCTCAGATAAATTTACAACAGGTTCTTCATCTACTGACTGTAGAGGAACCAAGAATTTGGGAATCGATTCGCGCACATTAAACGGGTTGAGTTCAACTTCGGGACAGAGATTAGCTTGATTGACCAAAATGCAGGAGCCTGAGCGAATCGCTTCCGCCATTGGCATAAAGTTTCCCCTCCTCATCCCGAACTGATACCAATTTAAAAGGAGTTAACGACAGATAGGGCATCCAAGATGAAGGAATAACCTGTGATGGAAACAATCATTTCAGGTGTTAACTGCCCTAAGAGTTGATCCACTTTGGTTTGCAGTTGAGCCAGGGTTTGGAACGACGCCCACTTGAGGTTAGCCAAGAGATGTTCCCATAACCGTTCAATAGGATTTAGCTCTGGACAATAAGGTGGTTGAAACAACAAGATGACATTCTCTGGCACAATCAAGTTTTTGCCTGTGTGAAACCGTCCATTATCAACTTGAAGAATATTAAGACTATCTCGATAGGCTTTGGAAAACTCATCCAAGAACCGTTGATAGCACTGAGTATCAACATGAGAAAATTGTAGAAAAAACGATTCTCCCGTGGCCGGTTCTACAGCACCGTAGAGCCAGAATGCCTTAAACAACCATTGCCACTGTCCAATGGGTTTGACACCACAAGCTGTGATTAATCGTGTGCATAAGGTTTTCAGTCCGAAGCGAGTCTCATCTTGGGCAAAGTAACGAATCTGTCGTTGCTCCTGTCGCACCTGAAGATCATGTAGGCTCAACAGCTCAAGGTCATCGGCAAGGTTTTTTTAAATCCAGAGCGCTGTTCAGTATTTTGCTTGTAATTTTGCGGACGGGCAACCTTGAGTTTGGCTTTGAGTCGATAACGAGTCATCTGGTACACCGCATGATACTGGGCTTCTACCCCCAGAGTTTCCAAAAGCCATTGCTGTACTTGCCCATAGCTGCTAAATCCATGATGTGGGTCAAGTAAGCGTTTGGCTAACGTCGCTTCTGCCCATTGCGGAATCACTCGCACACCCCCAGGGGATTTCTTTATTTCCAGCATTGCTGCTACTCCCCCGTCTCGGTACTTCGATAACCATGTTTGGATAGTGCTGCGATGTTTCCCCAAGGCTTTGGCAATCGCACTGATACTAGGTGGATTATCTTGTTTGAGCCAGTAGAGCACTTGTAATCGTTCTTTGATGGTTGCTGTCTCGGCTTGACGCAACCGTTGAGTCAGATTGTCCAAACTTTCGGGCACGTCAATTGAGGTGACTCCAACCATTGCTAGAGAGGGGTAAACCGCGAGTCTCAGTTTACCACTTCTGTCGGGTATTCAATTTAAATTGGTATGACATTTCATTACAGTCAGAAAAACAGAAAAAAACCCCTGCATGGGTGTGCAGGGGAGAGCAAATTACGGTTGACCAGTAAAAGTTGAATCTTACTGGAAAGACTGCTTGACTAAATCCAGAACTGCCGATTGAATCGGGCGGTGCTTCTGAGCCGGACAACGGCGATCATAAATCGCCCGCAGAACCTGCGGACTGTGACCCATCGCATAAGCCAGAGAAGCAATGTCCGAGTCAGAAGCTCCGTTATCCAAAAAATGAGTCGCAAAAATGTCCCGCAGCAAGTGAGGAGTCAACCGCTGACCCGTTAAACCATGAGCAGCCGAGCTAATAAAGCTCGCCATACTATCCTCACCAAAAGGCGTGCCATTGTGCCGCACGAAAACGAATTCACCAATTGGGTCGAACTGCAAGCGACCCGGCCACAAACGGCCAACCTTCTGCGCGCCTGGATTGAAAGCAGCGCCACAGGAGCGCCAACTCCCGTCCGGCATTTTGTAATAGCCATAAAGCCATGTTTCCAAATAATCGTAGAAACAGCGACCGTCATCGAACTGCACATTAGGAATTTCCAACCCTTGGTGTCCGTAAGTCTTACCCGTTTTATAGGACTCTGGCGTTAAATCCTTGACCCAGTAGCCCTCCGGTGTTCTGTACAGATAACCGCAATTGCGGTCGCGGTTGCGACCCGTCGGCAGCGGCTGGTACAAACCGTCAGCCGGCACATCCGCAGGCCGCTTCACCGGGCACTCCAGAGCCATTTTTAACTCCCTCAACTCCTGTTGCCGCCGGGGTGGACTGTAGGTCAAACATCCCCAGAGCACGTAGCGCTGAAAGCTGTAAGTAATCGCCTTCAGAGACCTTTCAGTGCCGCACGCCAACTTTGGTTGGCACTCCAAGCGCAGCGGTTCAACAATTAATTTCAAAACTTCTGGCAAATCCAGCCACTTCTTATCCATATCCGCCACAGGGACGTGGTTTTTCAACTCCTTTGTTGCCAGTGACAGCCGTCGGCGCAACACCTCAACAGCCGGCACTTCCCTGTAATCCCTAGAAGTGATTTCATTGTGGTATTGAAACTTTGCCACCGCTAGCAGCGCACACAAGTAATTCTTGCGAGTGTGGGGGCTTCTAGCATTTCGTTCCTCGATCAAAAAGTTGCAAAATTCGCAGACCCAACAATCTGCATAATCCCCAACCTTAGCAGCCATTGCGGTCGCAGCTTCCTTAGAAGCCGCATACTTGAGTTCAACCGGCGGAACTAAGGTACTCAAAGACAGCTCTTGCAACGGTACTCCTCGGTGGTAGTGGAACCAGCCCAGCAAGTGAAAGAGCAAGCCAATTTGGTTACGGCAGGCTTTGGTTTTTACCGGGTCTTCTAACCTACCCGGCCAGTGGGCTGACGTGCGAAACTTGTAGAAATGTTCAGTTTCAGCTTTTAATTTCTCTGATACTTGCTCAGGTTGCAAGCCGTAAGGCGACAAGGCAGAACGGTTCGTCAATAGCGTCTTCGCCATCATTCCATAGCCACGACGACGGCGACCCCCACAGCAATCAACAGGTTTCTCAGGTAAGGTATTTCCCGGCCACCACACTTGCTGGCTGCACCAAGAAACAAGTTCCTTGAGCCGGCAGCGATAAACCTCCTGACTACTAGCAGAAGGTTGCAGCCGCTCAAAAACTTTTTCTTGAACTTCCAATGCAGTTGTAAATTGCTCAATGGTTATACCTTTTTTAAACGCCGTTGCCGCCTCTACTTCAACGCGCGTGGGCTTGCGGCCTTTGAAAGGATCTAAGCCCCATCCTGATAAAGTGTAACGGTTAATCGCTGTTTCAGTTTGAGCGATAATTTCTTGCGCTTTCTTTTGCAAGTGCTGACTCTGAATGTGAGTTGTATAAAGGCACAGAATATCGGCCAAAAACAGATTGCTTTTCATAGTTATAAGTCCTGGTTGGTGAAAACTTTAAAAGTTTAGGTCTTGTGCAAGTGCTACGCAGTCTTGAAAAGAGGCACGTCAAAAATTCCCTCTTGTTAAGATTATAGTAAAAACATCAGTAAATCATAATTTTACTGTGTTTATTATTATTAGCTTTAATTGGCTACAAGCCTTGTACTACAAGACTTGTAGCCATTACAATTCTGCTTATTTTATAAATAAGCTTGAAGCTATTTATAACCTCAAAAAAAGGAAAGCCATCCATAAGAGCTAATGCTTTGCTATACTTAAGAAGGTAGCAATTTGACACCGGCTTCCAGTCCCAACACTGGACAAAATCAGAAAAGTTTAGCTCTTGTTGAGGAGCTGGCCTTTGTAAGGTAGCGACTTTTACCTTAGACATTTGATAGTCAACATACTGGAGTGCGCTTCTAACAATAGAAAGATTCATGGTGCAATCACTGAGCCTAAATGATGTCTGGGTTGTGTAAAAAGCTTGGGTTTCTGATCAATGGTTAGTTTGAGTTGGAGGTTGCTCTTGTAGCTCTTCAAGTCCTCTAGCAAATTGCTCAATAAATTCTGAACGAGAAATGCCAGATTTTTTAGCATAAAAATCCAGTTTTTTGATAGCCGTTGGCGTCAGGCTAAAGGCGCAGGCTTTTTTGAGTTCGTCGTACATCTCTGGCTGATTTCGCATACTTTTATGTTTGGGTTTAGCCACGTCAAAATCTCCTTTCTGATTCGGTGAACAAACTTTCAATTGGATTCGACGTAAAAGTAGACAAAAAAAAAGGAGTTCGGGGGAACTCCTTGTAAAGGTTGTCATTTTATTTAATTATTGGTTGTCAAGCGTTGAAGAAATCAAGCGCTCGCCAGACCAGGTGAGTGTCGAAACTCTAGAGAAAGTTATGAGTGATAAGTTTGAATAGTAGTGCTTGCTTCTTTTGGTGCAGCCGGAGCTGGATACTTATAAGCTTTTATCTACTGCGAAATATTCTAGCACGGGCAATCAAATTCAACCACAATTTAAAAATTTTAAAAAATGATTTAGTTTTTAAGTACCTGCTAGATTGCCTTTAGCTCTTAATAAGAGCAGGATAGTGCTTGAACATTTAATTTTTAAGTTTCAGTCTGCTTTCCACCGTATCCACTTTACCTCAAGTCTCTTTTCATTTGCGAGAGCGCCTGATTCAAGCTAGCCCTATGGCTCCAGCCAATATAGCCGGCATAAATTATTCTGCCATCAGCTCTGCCGATGAAAATGGTTAGGATCTGATGATTCACCCCACTTTGATTTTGACCGTTCCGAAATTTCCGATATTAAGCATCTTCCTATTCTAGCTTTCCAGAAACTATGGAATTTGAATCATCCAGAGGCAAAACTTCCAGAAAAGGGTATTTATAATTCTGAAACTGAGCAACAACTAAATGAGCCTCCCATTGATGGTTTTCCCAAAGGTGATAAAGTATCCAACTAAATAAAAACTTATTGATTACTTAAATATGTCAAATTTTAACACGACTAAATCTTGGTCATTGGCATCAACGACTACAGCAACGGCCTTTCTTCACTCAAAACTGCCATCAGTGATGCGACAGAAATTGCCTACTTCCTCGAAGCCAAGCATCATTACAATTAATTTCAGTTTTGGTAGCCCAATTATTACGGCAGCTGATTCCAACACTGCTACATTCTGGAATAGAAATGGGTTAAACAGATTTTGCTCTGCCTTCAACTTACGCTAAAATCGCCTACTTTATAAGCTTTAAGTCAACTTTGCAAATGTTTTCGATTATCCGGATTCTAGATGCTTACAGTTCTATAGGTTATGAATGAAAATAAATAGAGGGGTGATTGCTTCACGTCGAGCTAGCTGAGTGAACTATTAGCCCTAGATGAGGCAACTCAAGCCCTAGTGAGGTCAGTAATGGCGTGGGATAACGATAGAACGAACTTCGAGCGCAATCTAGCAGTCGTCATCGGCATTGATCGTTACGACAGCAGGGGAATTCACAACCTGCAAACAGCCGTCAGCGACGCCAACGCCATTGCCAACCTGCTTCGAGATGAATATGGTTATAAGGACGAACACATTGTCCGTCTGTTCTCCCCTAAGAACGACGAAGCAACATTAAAGGCACTGAACCAGCCCTATCGTCCAGCTACACTTGATGAACTCCGGATATTACTTACTGACACTCTCCCGAATCACCTGAAACCAACTCCGGCAGACCGTTTGCTCTTTTACTTTGCAGGTCATGGGATTCCTAGCAACAGTAAGGATGGTCCGGCAGGCTATCTAGTTCCTCAGACGGCCCAACAGGGGAATCCTGATTCTTTCCTGTCGATGCGCGAACTGCATGACGCGCTGAAAGAGCTGGAGTGCCACCACCTGCTGGTCATTTTGGACTGTTGCTATGCAAGTACATTTCGCTGGGCAAGCAGCAGAAAAGCGATTCCCATTCTAGAGACAGTTCACTGCCGGATTTGGTTGCAGCAGCGTTCGCTAAGGTGTTCTATGAGTTCTTCCTGCGGGGGCTGGTGGTGGTGGATGAGGTGACGGGGGAGAAAGCGATTAGACTGATGACAATTGGGGAGGCTCTGCAGGCAACTCGTTTGTATTTTTTGAGGGAATATAACAATCCGTTGGGGCTTGCTTATGGGCTTTATAGTCTGGCGCATTATCGGTTGGGCAGAGTGCCAGCTAAAGGACTTCTGGTTTAATAACTTTCTTTTAACTCAAATTGTCACCTAAAAACTTACGAATATGACAGGAAATAGTCCTATAAATAACAGTGGCGGCGATTACAGAATCATAGCGGGTAGGGATTTAAGAGGAGCCTATAGTCAAGGTTCCAAACATTACAACACATCTGAACAAGAAAATTTAGCCGAGGCTGCCGGAGAAATTCAACAACTTCTCAATCAATTTGAGCAGTTACACCCAACTTTCACTACGGCTGAGAAAATAGCTGTGGCAACAGAAGTCATTCAGCACATTGAGAGTAACCCGACTTTGAAAGCACGTTTACTCAATGTTTTGGAAGTAAGTGGCATTCAAGCCTTAGAGCAAGCACTAAATCATCCTACAGCTAGCTTTGTAATTGCCGCGTTACAAGGTTGGCAAAAATTGGACGACCCCAAATATAGTTCATCATCTGACATTGAACTAGGTTTTTTAGCTGAAATTCTGCAAGCAATCCAGGATAGTGATGGCAATGCTCAAGAGCTGTATCCAATTTTGGAATCTAACCTGGATAAGCTGGACGACACCTTAACTCAACAATTGCATATTTGGGCAATAACAATCATACCCAAATTAACGCGAAATGAAGTACAATGCACCGCAGCAAATATTGCTAATTTTAGTACCATTATTCGTCAGTTTCCACTAGGTAATAAGGATTGCAATATAGAAATTGCTATTGTTGGCTATGAGATAGTTGCTCAAGTCTTTACCCGCGAAGCCTTCCCTGAACAATGGGCAATGCTCCGCAACAATTTAGGTGTAGCCTACCTTGACCGTATTCGAGGAATCAAAGCAGAAAATATAGAACTAGCAATCGCCTGTTTCCAAGCTGCCTTAGCAGTTTACACCCGCGAGACGTTTCCTACCGACTGGGCAAAGATTCAAAACAATCTGGGTACTGCCTACAGTAACCGCATTTGGGGCGAAAGGGCAGAAAATTTGGAACAAACGATCACTTGTTTCCAGGCGGCTTTACAGGTTTACACTCGCGAATCATCTCCTCGAGAGTGGGCAGAAACCCTAATTAACCTGGGTAATACTTACCAAGCTTTGGAGCAATATCAGCAGGCGCTTGCTTACTATCAGCAGTCGTTACAGGTTATACAGGAAATCGGTGATCGCTACTCTCAAGCAAGGATCTATAGTCAGTTGGGAAATATTAACCATGCCTTGCAAGATTACGAAGTAGCACAGCATAACTATCAACAAGCTTTGCAAATTTGTATTGAGCATGGTGAGCGTTATCTCCAAGCTGACATTTACTATCAGTTAGGATTGGTCGCCCAAGACTTGAGAGATTTTGGGAAAGCAAGGTACAGCTACAGACAAGCGCTGGAAATATTCACTGAATTTAATGATCGCTTAAAGCAAGGAAAAACTCTTGAACAGTTTGGGGATGTTTACATTAATCTGGGTAAGTATTCAGAGGCGTTAGATTATCATCAGCAAGCTTTAAGTATTTTCAGAGAAATCGGAGAAAATCAAGGTGAAGCCACATCACTAGCAAGTCTAGGGCGTGTTTACCAGTCCTTGGGACAACATAACCGAGCGATTGATAACTATCAGCAAGCTCTGGCTGTCACGGAAAAACTTGGAGATGCAGGAAATAGAAACAAGGTACTGATTGAACTCATACAACTCTGTACTCACCTAGGAGAGTTTGCTCAAGCTTTAGTAGTATCTGAGGGCATAGACAATGAGTATCAGAGAACAGAAGTTATGAGCTACATAACTCAAGATCTGCTTCAAATAGAAAACTATGACCAAGCTTTAGCTACAGCACAGGCAATCCCGGATAAACAGAAACGGCTAGAAGTACTGACGAGGGTTGTCGAGGTGGTAAGCAGATTGGAGGATGATCGCGCTGATAAACTGCTAACACTACTCCATAATGACTCTGATGAAAGAGTATGCCAGTTAGTTAGGCTATACATTAGAGAACCTGCGACACCAGTTGCCTCGAACAAAAGTATCTGGAAATACGTACAAACTTTCATAGGGCATTCAGATCTAGTTCGCTCTGTGGCAATTAGTCCTGATGGTCAGATACTTGCTAGCAGTAGTGTTGATAAGACGATCAAGCTTTGGAATTTGGAGACTGGCGAACTACTTTACACCCTTGAGGGACACTCCAGTGCAGTTATATCCGTTGCCTTCAGTCCCGATGGGACAACCCTTGCTAGTGCCAGTAACCTGGCAGTTGGAGACGGCAACATCAAACTGTGGAATGTTGAGACAGGAACGTTACAGCAATCGCTTGGCAAAGGATTGCTCAGTTTTCGTGTTAGCTGCGTCACCTTTAGCCCAGACGGGCAAGCTCTTGCTAGTGGAAACATTGATGCCACGATTAAGCTATGGCAATTGAACAGTGGCAAAGTGCATAGCACTCTGAAAGGGCATGGGTGGGATGTCAATTCAGTTGCCTTTAGCCGTGATGGCCAAATCCTCGTCAGTGGAAGTTTGGATGGTGCCATCAAAATATGGAATTGGCGCACAAGGGAATTACTACACACCCTGAATCGACCCTCACCTTCAGACTTAATTGGTTCGTGGGTGTCCTGGTTCGATTCCTCTGTTGGGGCAATTTGGTCTGTGGCTATCAGTCCTGACGGACAGATGATTGCTAGTGGTGGTTCCGATCAACCAATTATGTTATGGAATGCTGGCACTGGAAAATTGGTGCGTACTCTCACGGAACACTCAGGTACAGTTTTTTGTGTTACGTTTAGCCCCAATGGGAAGCTCCTTGCCAGTGGTGGTGATGACAATACACTGAGGATTTGGAATTATCAGACTGGAGAACTGCTTCAAACACTAAGGCATTTAGGTCCAGTTCATTGTGTTGCTTTCAGGTCTGATAGTCAAACTCTAGTCAGTGGCAGTGCAGATACGACTATCAAGGTTTGGTCAAGCACTCGTCGAAAACTAGTTCTGCTATCGACTGCAATCCGCAGATATGTATCTTTGAGCGTGTCACCCAAGAGAGTTCAAGTTGGCAGAGTTTCTGAAGTTTCTGTACGTTTGAGTGATTCCGAGAATGGCGACAACAGTTATTTACTTGAATTCCCACGTAATGAAGCTATGGGAGGCGAACTCAATATAATCCTCAATGCCTCCGGTTTTCAGTTTGATGGTGACAATACTGCAAGTTTGCCTCTCGATCTCAAGGCTGGAAGTGAGATATCCTTCCAACTGCCCATACAAACTGCTCACTTCCGCCTAACAGCACTTAGACCCGGTACAGCCACAATAACAGCCGAACTCTACCGTGGAGATACTTTCGAGACAAATCTAGAAGCCAAGGTACAAGTTACGGGATTTGACGAAGCTAGCTTCATTCCTAAGCGGCTCACAACCCAACCCCGTCCTGTCCCTCAACCCAACTTCATCCTCCGAGTACAAACTGTTTGGAATGAAACCAATTCAGCCTGTAGGTTCCACTATCAGCTCAGAAGCTTCCGGTTACCATCGCTGTTTCCAGGAGAGACAAACTATCACTCAGAAACACTATCCAGTAATTGGATAGGGCAAATGCGAGGGTTGTTGGGAACTACACTCGAAAACCTATCTGATGCCCTCCCTGAAGACGGGCGATCTCATCTCACCTCCCTCGGTCAGTACCTATTTCAGCACCTACTCCCACGCGAACTCCAAACCGACTTCCGCAGTCTTATCCCGCGTGAGCGCACCTTCACTCTTCTAATCCTCGCTGACCAAGATGCCTCGCTACCTTGGGAACTCTTGCACGACGGTCAACAATTTTTGAGTGATCGCTTCATTATCGGACGCTGGTTCTGGGAATTGAACGACACCAGACCCCACGAATTTCCAGTTGGTGCAATCAACGTCGCCCACTACGCCGATGTTGAACAACCCGAACTGTGGGCTGCCCTGCTGGAACCTCCCGGTGCGTCTCCCCCATTGCCCTTACCAGAAGGCGTACTGAGCAATCTCGACTCAACCGAAGCGATGCGGGGTCTGCATTTAATCCGCTACAGCCAGTCATCAGATGCCACAAACCGCCGCAACGCACCCGTAACTCTGGATGATACCAACAACGCACAGGACATTGAACGCCAAATGCGTCCAGCCAAGCTTAACTTGCGTCGCAATCGACCCTTGGTTAGCTTGGGTTACGTCAGACGCAGTTTACCAGAATTGACAACCTTAGAACAAACTTGGGCTTCAGCCTTCATCTGCGCCGGATGTAGCGCCTTTACTGGCTCCCTCTGGGCAGTCGATCCAGCCGTCGAAGCTGCCTTTATTAGCGGCTTCTACAACCGTCTTTGGACTGGTGATTCCTTGGGTGAAGCGTTCCATGCCAGCCGCCAGCTAGCGCGTGCTGTTGCCCCTGATTCCCTCGACTGGCTAGCCTACGTTCTGTTTGGCGATCCAATGGCGCGTCCCTACCGTCCCGTCGAAGGCAAAGGCTATGCTGTGGTTGAACCGATTGGTCGAGAAATCGATGAACCTTTGCCTCCAGGTGTTCCCGTCCGCTTCCGTCTCAGCCTGCGTCGCACCCCTCCCGTATGGCACGAGGAACGAGTGATAGAAGTTGCCGAAAACCTTACCTTTGAAAACTTGCAAGCTCATGTCAAAACCTTCGGTTTACAGGTTACTCCAGATTCCGTGATCGCTATGAGTTTGGCTCCCACCGGAAACTATTTAGGTTGGTTTACCCTAGTCGCCCCTCCAGAAATGGTAGGTAACTCTGCCTTGGTGCAAGTTTTCTTAATGGATGGAATGCAGCCCATTCACAGCCTAATGTTCTCGCTGAATATCGAGAATGAGGGGAGCTGAGCGTGGGAGGTATTAGCAGTTCGATTCCGGCACAATCCGAATTTTTCCCCTTAGATATTCTAATTACAGAAAACGATTACCGCATTAGTATTAATGATTTTTCTAGAACGGCAACAGACACAGTATTGCTAGATTTTACTAAAAATGTCTTGCAGACGTTTAAAGAAATCGAAAGAACGATTAATAGAAATAAGCAGTTACAGCTAACTACAGAAGAATGCAAAGACTATTTAATTAAGTTAGCGAAATGGGGGCGACGAGCTTATCAAGAATTCTTTAATGAAGATGCCCAAAAAGCTACCTTCCAGTATTCTCCACTAATGAAGTTTGCTCCCATCTTTGTTTCCAAGTTGGTTCCTTTTCCTTGGGAAGTTCTCTATGAGGGAGAATACCAAAAAGGCGACTCGGAAATGTTCTGGGGCTTCCGCTATCCCATTGCTCGTAACCTCGCTCCCGGTAAACTTTCTCCACAAGAGCAAGTTTTACCGTTAGATATGCTGTTTTGCTTGCATCACAGACTCCAGCAAGCTCATCGCCAAGAACGACCGGAAATCGAAAAAGTAGTTAGAACTCTTGGTAAATTCTACTTACTGCAATTAACGAAAGGACTGCAAAAATTAGATGGTGAAGCATTAGTCACCCACCTCTATCAAACTCAGCACAACATCCTTCATTTTGCCTGCCACTGTCGCCCTTGTAAGCAATATGAAGGTGAGGTTGATGCTTTACTTATCTCCCTCATTGAAGATGAAAACAAGGCTCAAGAAATTGAATTAGAAACCTATAATTTTAGCGATGTCATTGGTAGCTTCCAGTGTCAGCCCTTAATTTTCCTCAATGCTTGCCAGTCAGCAGGTGGTGTCGATGAATTGAGGAAGACCTTCAACCTACCTGCAAAGTTCATTCAGCACGGTGCTGCTGCCGTAATTGCTACTGCCTGCCCAGTCCCCGATTTATTTGCTGCTGCCTTTGCTAAAGTTTTCTATAACTTCTTCATCGGCGAAAAGATGATGATTGGCAAGGCACTGTATCAGACCCGTCGCCATTTTCTAGAAGAGTACAATAACCCCTTGGGGCTTGCCTACGGTCTCTATAGCTCTCCTTACTATCGAATCGCCCAATCTCCCGCCGGAATGAGGGTCGCTCGATGACTAACTCTGCATCTACAATTACTCAAACTGAGGTCGATGCCTTACTAAGGCAACTGCAAGAACTGCGCCAGCAGATTGCGCTCGCACGGGAAATGATTGCACCACTAGAAACGAATCTGGCAGAGGTTTACGACGAATTCCAGGTAGTTGTCGGCGGGTTGCGTCGCCACTCCATGCGCCTCCAAGCAGAAATTGCCACGCTTCGCGCCCAAATTGACCGCTTCACTCACGACCAAGACGACACCCTGGAGCAGGATGAGAGCAATGAGAAATTACTCTATGTCAAGGAGGAAGAAACAGCAGACTCTGCCTCGGTAGACCCTGAAGCCGTTGAGAAAGATATGCTGCTAGAGCATCTGTTCCGCGTCTTAGACCCGATGGTGAACGATGAGGATGGTGAGTTACTGGCGAATCTCCAGGGATTATGCAGTGACACCACTGCCAGTCTGGCTGATGTCTTGGAAGAGTTACCTTGGGGCTTAGTTTGGACAACGCGCAGCTTACAAGAGAACATAGCCGACCAACACCGCCGTCTCGCCATTTGGGAACAAGCGCTCAAGCGGCAGATGGAGAACTTAAACCGAGCCACCGAGCGTTTGAAGAAAGACCAACGCTACGGATTGTGGCAGCAGCGCGAAAAAGGCACCGATTACTGGCGCACCTTTCTCAATCAATGTATCGAGCAGCAGCAAGACCAAAATTACGAATTACAAGCTGAGTTGGATAGCCTCAGAGAAGAGTGGGAGCGGATAACCAGCACGAGTAACCTATGAGCAGCCAAGACTACCGACTTGACTTACCCGTGCCAGTAGGTGGTGAGGACTTACCTATCCCCGTCGCTGATGCGGGACCGCAGGAGGAAAAGGCACGCGATAAGGCTCATTTAGAGTGGTCTAACCTGGCGAGTCAACGGCATATTCGAGATTTAACCGTAGACCCAGTTCAGGGGGATTTGTGGCTGGCAACAGGAGGTGGAGTGCTGCACTGGCAGTTGGAGGAAAACCGCTTCACCCGCTACGCCAGCGAACATGGTTTACCGGGTAACTCAGTGGTGGCGGTAGCGGTAGATGGGTTGGGGCAAGTTTGGGCAGCTAGTGAGCAGTTCGGACTCAGCTACCTGAAAAACGATATTTGGCGACCCTACCGCATTCTAGGGGAAATAAAGGTGAGCTGCCTCACCCTAGATTCTACCGGACGGCTTTGGGTTGGCACGGCTAGCGGCATCTATGCCATCCATAGTCCAGACCGCAAACCCGCGATCGAGCTACCCCCTGCTGGTCATCCTCCTAGAGCAATGGCGATCGCAAACGACAATGATATTTGGCTGTGCAATGCTCAAGGTGTCTATCATTTCCAAGACTCTCGCTGGGTACGCTCCAGCGATAGCGTCCAACCGGATATCATAACCCTTGCTCGTCAGGGTGAGAACCTCTGGTTAGGCACGTTCAGAGGACTGGTGCGAATTGACTTGACAACAGGCAAACCGCACCCCATTGATAATAGAACCCAAGGCGAAGTAACTGCTCTGGCTCTCACATCTCAAGGAGTTTGGGCAGCTTGTGGGGGACGAGTGGGTTTAGCAACGGTAGCAGGCTGGACACCCCTTGGAGAAAAGCGGCTCAACACTCCCATCACCAGCTTGGCAGCAGCAAGTGATGATGAAGTGTGGATTGGCACTCACGACGGACTGTTACGGGGTGGAACAGAAGGGATACGCCTGCATTTAACTGATACTCCCCCTGATGTGATTGGCTTGCCTTCGGGCGATTGGCTTCGCCACCAGCCAAAGGCTGATCGCTCTCCCGCCACGTTCAGCAATTTAGTTCAGGCGCTATCCGTGCAGCAATTGGCAGAGCGTTCTATCTTATGGATTGGGACTGCTCGCGGTCTATTTCGTTTAGACCTGTTTGCAGAGAATTGGCGGCGCTACGGTCGGTTGGGGACGCAGGATATTCGAGCTATTGTCACAAATCCAGACCAAGAGACGGTTTGGGTTGCCAGTTGGTCTAGCGGTTTGCATGGCTTAAAACAGCAAACTGAACTGGAAGCCACGCCCAAAGTTTCTGAACCTATACTGGCGATAACTACTGGAACTTCCCAGTGTTGGGCAGTTGGGTTAGATGGTCTCTATCAATACAAAGATTCAGCCTGGGTACAGGTAATTCCTGTTAAAGAATTGCCTGTGAGGGGGTGGCTGCAAGCTGTTGCCCAAGCCGCTACAGACCAAGTTTGGTTGGGGACTTCAGCCGGATTGTTGGTCTACAATCCCGATACTGGGCAACTAACGACAGTCAGTGGCACTTTAGGTAGTGCTGATGTGCGATCGCTTTTGGTAATTCCCAAAGATGAGTCAGAACTGCTCTGGGTTGGGACTACTCAAGGGCTGTATCTGGGCAAGTTCGACAACTGGGAGCCTGTAACCGATCTGGAGAATCGAACGATTACAGCCTTGGTATGGGATGGCAATACCAGCAGTTTATGGGTTGGGACAGATTTGGGGCTATTCCGCGTGGTGAGTCAGGATAATGGCTGGAAGATAGCCAATGAATTCAACATCCACAATAGTGGCTTAGGCGCAAATCGAGTGAATGCGATCACCCTTTGGGCGGTGGCGAAGCCAATCGCAATTAGTAGGGGTGAGACTGGCGAGACAAACTTGTGGGTAGGTACGCCTTGCGGATTGAGTTGTTACAGCTATAACGCCATAGTAAGGCAAAATTAGAGCGCTATTCATGTCAAAGCCAGAAGGCTTAGAATAGATTCAAGAAGCTGTAATGGTTTGCGGGCGCTTGTCACCCCTCTAAAAGAGAAGTTAAAGCTCATCACGAAGAACGAGAATAATTCATAGATGCTAGACAAACTTTATATTTTAGGAAAAGGTAGCTTCTTAATAAAATCATCAAGCGGCGAGTTATCCATAGAAACCGAGGGCACAGAGATTGTTGTTAAAATTGGCAAGCTTTGCAAGGTTTTGTCAACTTCACTAGCTGGAAAGCCTGCTCCAACTAAAGCAGATTGAACAGCAGAGACATCTGGAACAACAGCAGATAACAAAATATTTGATATTTGAGGTAGATCGAGGTTATAGACGTTCTTCAATAACTTGGTAACGTCAGCCGTCTCAACGCCTAAGATCCATTTAAGAGTACTAGCAACCTCACTGATATTAGTAACCTGAAGTAACTGGTTAGCAATCCATTCAGAACTCATGCCAAACGAATCTTTCCAAAACCTCGCGATGTCAGCAGACCAGAAATTGAACTTATTTTGCAATATTTTAGTAATGGTTGAGGGATCTACTCCATTACGTCGCAGTAACTGAGCTATATCTGTTGCAGTTAGATGATAGACGTTAGCCCATATATCGGTAATTTCAGTGGGACTAATACCCAGACTGTTTAAGAATGTAGCTGTAATTGTAGAAGTGTCAGCAATATAAAGTAGTTGGTTGGCAATCCATGCTGAGTCTAAATCGAAGTTATCCCGCCAAAGTCGAGCAATGTTATTGGAATCGAGTCCAAAAACATCTTTCCATGCCTTTGTGATGAAACTTTCATCACCACCTAATGTTCCCTTCCATAAATTTGCAACTTCGACTGCTTCTAGTCCAAACGTATTTTTCCAAATTGCTATGATTGTATTAGGCTCTACCTGAATACCTAACAACAGGTTTGCTACACCCGTCGCATCAATGTTATACGTATTTCTCCATAAGCCAGCAATATCAACTGGGCTAAAGTTGAACTGGTCTTTAAGAACAGCAGTAATAAAACCAGTATCAGTAATGTTAAGTAACTGATTGGCAACCCAGCCACCATCCTTGCTAAAGCTGTCTCGCCAAAGTGTAGAAATATCAGTAGGTGCAAGCCCAAAAACATCTTTCCAAGCTTTTGTAACAACACTTTCATCAAAACCAAAGCCAAAAAGACCGAAAGCAAAATTGCTTATCCATAGATTAGCAATTTCAATAACACCTAAATCAAAGATGTCTTTCCAGGCTTTTGTAATTGCAGCATCATCAAATACAACATATCGTAGAATATTGGCAACACCTACAGCATCTAAATTAAAAGAGCTTTTCAATAAGTTTGCAATTTCATTTGAGTTAAGGGCATAAACATTCTTCCAAATTCTTGCCAGCCCCTCCTTGAAGTCACCTTCAAAGGTAAATTCAAAGAATTCCTGCCAATACTGGGCGAATTGCATTGGGTCAAGGCTAAAGCTCTCTTTCAATAGCGTCACTATAGCATCTCGTTCACCTAATATTTTAAGAATCAGAGCCGGGTTTGTAATATTAAAGGATTCTTTTAGCAAGGTAAAAACTTTTTTATCGTCCAATCTAAAACCATAAGCCCAGACACTTGCTACATCTTGGAATACTCGCACAGAATCTTCCCCATCTAGGACGAACTTTGCAGCCTCTATCGGATCTACTGAAGCAAGATCAATAATTATTTTTGGATCTTCAATAATTCCAACAGGTCCTAAATTACTTAATATGACAGCGCGTGTCCAGGTTCGCCGATCTTTAAAGCCTTGAAGCACTTTATCAAATAACTTTGACTTAACACTTTCCAGAACAGAAGCCAGCGAGGTCAACTTCTGCTCCATCTTAATTTCTAGAAATTCTAAATTTCCAAGAAATGGAAAGAAGCAAGAACCTTTAATACTGCCTGAAAAATTGTCATTAAAGTAAAGAGCGTCAAAAGTTCCATCAAAGCTTGCTTTGATGTTAACTCTGCCTAAACTCGGTCCTCCCGACGTAATCTGAATAGGTCCTACCTTCTCATCAAAACTAATGTTAAATTTGCTGCTCAGTTTCAGATTATCTAACGAAGAAACTGAAGACTCTAAATCAAACTTGGCTTGCCTAAAAGCTGCTTGTTCAAGCCTTATCAAAAGCCCAGATTTATCAAGTGAAGTATCAACCGTAGTTGACAAACCTAGCAAAGATACCATACCTGAAATTCTCAAGTAGGGCGATTTAGTAGTATCAAGCGTAATGAAGGGTGGTCCATCTTCAGTCGCGTTAGAGATTGTTAGTACATCCTCAACATCCACCTTCTTGTTTAAAGAGCCATGAGCATAAATTCCTTTTGTCGGATCAACACGTATGTCAAGGAGCGCTTCAAGTCCAAAGGTGTTTAAAGTTCCTTTAAGAGTTAGTCCCGGCTCAAATCTTATCCCAGCAATCGTCTCTCCAAGAGGATTAGGAACAATACTAATCTTGGCATCAGAAACACTGATGTCAATCAAGTCATCAGGTAGCATGCCCTGTAAGTCAACTCGCGGATCAACTAAAAATTTGGCAATTTCAACTACTGTTAACTCTCCTTTAAGACTGCCATAAAGCAGCGTAGGCATACTACCACTAAGTTTACAAGCCATTTCAATAGTTTCTTCAGCAGTGCTTATGCTTCCATAAACACCATATTGAGGTGGTGGTCCTGAGGACATTTCAAATGCAACTTCATTAATTGTTGGCATTCCTGAAATTCCAAATGGCTCAACCCAGGGTTCTTTGGTTTTTACATAAAAAGCAACACCAGCAGGCATCACGTTAACCGCTCCTTCAAATATAGGAAGATCTGTTGAATTGCCTGGAACTTTTACCTCAGCAACACAGGACAGCCGAATAGAAAGAGGATTTGTCGGCTCAATAATTAAAGAGGATTTATCAAGGAACAGTACAGTCGGTATAACCTCTTTGCGATCACCCAAATTAGCACTCACAGCGGGAATTACTGTATCTTTAGGAAGTGCAAGTGAGAGTGGCATTTCTTTAATTCCAATCAGATCTGCAACGAAGTTTAATCCAACAGCATCGAGCTTAAGAGCCGATGAAAGATTAAATCCTTCACTGAGGAAGTTTTTAGTTAAAGCGCCGCTAAAATCTGGAACTTCAAATTCGTCACTTACGGATGAAATACTAACTGTTACCGAAGAAATATTCAGTTCATCAAGAGGCTTTAATACGTCTGCAATTTGCGAGAATTTCAGACTGTCAGGGGTAAGAATCAGAGCACTCTCCCACTTTTCACTTACTTTTTGGACTAAAATTTTTATCTCACCAAAGTCAGAATGATTGCAACGTCCTGTAAAGCTAGGAGATGATTCGTTGAGGTTTATCAGGAACTCAGTATCAGGAAGATTAATAGAAGGGAAACCCTTAGGAAGGGTTAAAAGATTGCCATTCAAATATTCCAAAAGTTCAAATAGTTCCAGCGAATTAAGAACACCCGTTATCGAGAGATCAGACTTTAAGGCTCCCGAAATAGTTGCGCTTGCATTAGCGATTTTTGTAGTACCCTGAATTTCACCAGATGTAATTCCACCTGGCTCTCCATTGACTATAACAAGCAGATCACTTACCTCAAGCTGAGAAATACCCAAAGAAAATCTCCAGGTATCCTGAATAAAAATACTAATTTTGAAATTATTTGTGTTAGTTGCAAAGTTTGTATTAAAATTTTTAACAGAAAATCCATTAATTTGGTCAATAGAGATTTCATTAAAATGACTGATTAGATTAGATAGTATTAGTTGACCACCTTCTACTAATCTACCAGAAACCTCAACAGATGTATTATCTTCTCCATCTTCCAAGAAAATAATATTTAGGGAAGTTTTCACCCCAAAAACAAAACTGCTACCCGCAATTTTAACCTGTGATTCTGATGAAGATACTAAAGTTTGCTCTAATATTAATGGCAGTTTTTCAAAGACTTTACTAAAGGAATCAAATATATCTAATTCATTGAGCAATTCTTCATTAAAGGCAAGCTCATTAGAAAACGTTATCGATTTCCTGATCTTTTCCTCAATCTGCCTAATCTTCTCACTCATTTTTTACAACTCACAATTATGAGAGCTAACAGCATTCTGTTGAACTTGAATTTATAAGGCTTTAGTTTTCAGGGCGAGACCTCTATTCTGAGAGATGCGGGACGAATTGCACAGCCTTTTAACTCAAGCGCTTTACTTAATCCTTCTAATAAAGAAGTCCAAGTTTGCCTTTGCAAAGGATCACCAACTTTGCCAATTGCTGTGTTTGGTCTTGAAACACCTCTCGTATAGAAAAGAATAGATTGATCGCTATTCACTTCAAATCCAAATTCACGAGAACCATTTTCCGGATGCGAACCCGTCTTTTCTATCTCGATCGTTGATAGAGTGAATGCGCTGGGGCTAATTTCAGATATAATAACTGAGCCATTGTCAGGTCCAATAATATCAATGTGAATTACTGCACCAAGAGCAGGGTCAGAGCTTAATTTGTCAAACTCACACAACCTATTGAATGATTCATTGTTCACTGTTTCATTCATATCTTTAGCTAAAGACACAATTATGCTTTCAGGCTTCACGTCGTTTGCCATCCTATCAACAACGAACGAGTATTCATCTCTTACTGTTTCCCCAAAACCGTCTTTAAGCCTCTGGAGTTTTGCCTGTGCTTTCTCAAGAAGTTTAATAAAATCAGGAGCAGTTGCCCAAGCCTCTTTCTCTAGCCTTTCATGAGTTTTCTTTGCTGATTCAGAAAATGTCATAATTCCTTTGTTAGTAGAGACATTAATTGAACTAATTGCTTGTAATTATGAATGCACCTACCGTTCCAATTGGCATCCCACCCAGTTCTACATCAGGACGAGCATCAGAACCACGAACAGCCAATACAGAACCCTGAATCCTTACAACTTTGTCATCTTTGCCACGGAATGCCCATCCTACAAGTGTATAAAAGGCTCCTTTTGCTGGAACAGTATCTTTTACTTCTCCAGTCGCTTCAAATCTTGCTGAGTCAGTTCCTTCTTCTACTGACGCTTTCACATCTAATCGTATTTCTCCAACCTGAGTAGGAAAAATGAGAGACCCTACAGCAGTAGGTTTACTTATATCAATACTATCCTCTAGATAAAGATGTCCTTGCGCCCATCTCTTTGCAGTAACAGTAGAACCAGGAGGAGTAGCTTCTTCAGATTTGGTAGGTAATACCAGAAAGCTTTCATAAGTCCAGTTTTTCATCCCGAATTGAGGAGTCCAAATTGTGCTTGTACCGCTTGTCATCAACAGTCACCTCATAACTACCTGCTAAGCTAACCCATAAAAGGGAATTTAGCCTAATCTCCATATAACTGCCTTGTCAGTCGGACAAGGTCAGGAAAAGTCGGAATAAAGTCAGATACGCTCTGTAAGTCATCCCTCAATTACGCCTCTAGACAGTGCGTAGTCATCTAGCGATCGCCCCTCGCCCAAGACTCCTTACTTCATACAAGGGTTTGAAAACTGATTATTTGGCTTGCAGCTAATTACAACGTTTGTTTACGGCGATCCGGATA
Organism: Leptolyngbya sp. FACHB-671; assembly: GCF_014695745.1. Classification (NCBI taxonomy): domain Bacteria; kingdom Bacillati; phylum Cyanobacteriota; class Cyanophyceae; order Leptolyngbyales; family Leptolyngbyaceae; genus Leptolyngbya; species Leptolyngbya sp. FACHB-671. The sequence goes on from NZ_JACJOV010000010.1 coordinate 24,656, forward strand.
AATTATCGTAAATCCTACAGTTTTCACTCAGCCTTTGCACACTTGGCGATCGCAGTCCACCATCACTTTAAGGTGTAGTTACCTAAGCGGCGAAGTCACCCCCACTGCTTGGCTTTAAAACCTTGCTTGCGGTAGGGCTGGAGAACACCAATAGCCAAATGTAAGCCTTGAATAATACTGCTCTTGCCTGAGTTATTGGCACCAACAAGAACATTGATGCCATCAAGGTCAAATAACGCATCGTTTATCCTTTTGAAGCGTTGTATTCTTACTGACTGAAGTGAACTCATGCAAGATTGTAGCTATAAATATATATTGTGCTGATATAGATGAATACACGGAAATTTTCAGTGTATCGTCCAGTGAAGGGGAAACTCTTTCAGCCTAACACCCCTTTCAAAGGGAAACAGATTGAGTGATGGCGCTAGTTCGACAATCAGCCAGGAGTGAACCTCCGACCACAAAGAAGGATTTTCCAGATAAGGGTTCATCCCTGGAAAACTCGGTGTCATAATCGCAATAGAAGGAATGAGAAAACGGACGATGCAAAAAGATGTGCTCCATCCCTACTATATCTATACGTTTTTCCTAGCGCAGGAAAGCAAACGTGCAGACCCCAAATCGAGGCGCAAGCGGTGAACGAGGTAGATATCCTGGGGATTGACTTAGGGACAACCAATTCAGCCATTGCCATCTGGGAACCAGACACAGGGCAGGCGAGAGTCTTGCACAACTGTGAAGGCGATCGCTTAACTCCCTCCGTTGTGATGTTCGACCCCCAAACCCGTCAACCCATCGTCGGGAAATCAGCACTCTCGTGCATCACCAGCCATCCCAGTCAAGTCATCTACTCCGTCAAGCGCTTCATTGGCTGTACCTTGCGCGACGATCGAGTACGCGACGACCAAACGCAAGTCACCTACAGCATCGAAGAAGTTCAGCAGAGCAAAGTCGCCGTCCGAGTTGGAGAGCAACTCCTCACCCCACCCCAGGTTTCCGCTCAAGTCCTGCGTAAGCTCAAGGAAGATGCCGAGGCAACCTTGGGTAAGACAATCTCCCAAGCCGTCATCACCGTCCCTGCTTATTTCAGCGAGTCCCAGCGTCAGGCAACCAAGGAAGCGGGAGAACTGGCGGGTTTGCGGGTTCCCCGGATTATTAACGAGCCAACTGCTGCTGCTTTGGTATTTGGCTTGGGTGCCCAACCGCAAACAGTAGCCGTGTACGACTTAGGCGGCGGCACGTTCGATATCTCGATTCTGCGGATTGAACGGAGTTTGTTTCGAGTCAAGGCAACCAGTGGCGATACTCACTTAGGGGGCGATGATTTCGATTTGGCAATTGTGAGCTGGATGAAGGCAGCATTCCAGCAGCAGCACGGTGTAGACTTACCCTTTGAACAAGACATTAGCGTGCGATCGCTCCTCCGAACAACAGCCGAAACCGCCAAGATTGAACTCACCCAAGTCACAGAATACGCCATTAGTACCCCGAATCTCTTCACGGTGGACAATCGAGCTTTGGGGCTGGAGGCAACTCTCACCCGCATAGAGCTAGAAACGCTCGTGCAGCCTTTCATCGATCGCACCTTAGCCATCTGCGATGCCACCCTGGAAAAGGCAGGGATGAAGCCAGCAGACATTGACCAAGTATTGCTAGTTGGGGGGCAAACCCGACTGCCAGCAGTCAAAGCAGCACTGCGAGATCGCTACGGTTGGAGAATCAATGATTCGGTTAACCCAGATGAGGCAGTCGCTAGGGGAGCGGCCGTTCTGGGGGCAAGGCTGTGCGGCTATCTCAAGGAAGAAGTGAAACTGTGGGATGTTACACCTTTATCCTTGGGACTGGAGTTAGCCAATGGCAAGATGGATGCCATCATTCGCGCCAACGAGCAGATTCCAGTTACCAAATGGCGCAAAGGATCGCAAGCGTTTACCACCCAGCGCGATGGACAAGAGAGCATCCGCTTCCGCATCTATCAAGGTGAGCGACCGCTCGCGGCGGATAATGAATTTGTCGGTGAAGTCGTTCTCAACTTAGCCACTACCCGTCCTGCTGGAGAGGTTCGGGTTAACTGTATGTTCAAGGTTGACCACGATGGCATCCTTCACGTTCTAGCAGAAGATGCCAGCACCGAGGGCAAACCTGTGGAGAAGACGTTCGATCGCTTTTACCGCCTGACTCCGCAAGAAGTAGAACAAAAGCTCAAAGAAGCTCTTGTGCATCGAGATGAAGACACCATCACCAGTCGTCTGTTCCAGTTAGAAGAAGAACTCACCCGACTGCGGCGTGTCATCAACAAAGAAAAGACATCTGATACCCTGCTGCTGGAAAGCCTGGACAACCTGGAATTGAGCATCCAAGATCGGAATGTCACCCAAGCAGAGGAACTGCTTGCCGAGCTGAAGAGCAAACTATGACCCAAACGAATCGCCGCTGGACTTGGATGGTTTACATGGCGGGGGACAACGGTAAGGTTTTCGAGCAACTCAAGGGCAGAAAACAGCTTTTTGTTCCGATGGAGGAGCAAGGCTATCAAGATATTCAGGAAATGGAGGCAGTTGGCTCCACTGATGAGGTAGCCATCCTGGCACAGTTTGATACGCTCAGCGATCGCGAACACACCTATCGCATCTATATCCGTCCCAATAGCGAAGAACGAGTTATCGAAAACATCCCCGAACAGAACACGGGCGATCCTCGCTCCTTACGGGACTTCATCGTTTGGGGTATCGAGAATTATCCAGCCGAACACTACGCTGTCATCCTCTGGAATCACGGCACGGGTTGGAACGAAGATGATATCTATGCCTTTGCGCGAAATCGTGGGGTTCAGCTAAGGGCGAGTGACGATGAGGTGCGCTCCCTCAGTCGCAATACCCGCTTGTCTTCTGCCTTTTTCCTCTCCTCAATTGTGGAAGTGATGCAATTGGATGATGGGGAGTCTCGTGCGATCGCGTTTGATGATTCATCGTTGGACTTCCTCGACAATGCTAAACTTCAGCAGGCATTTCGGGAAGCCCAGGAGCAGACGGGGCAAAAGGTGAGTTTGATTGGCATGGATGCCTGTCTGATGAGCATGGTGGAAGTGGCGTACCAGTTGCGGGCAAATGCCAATTACATGGTGGGTTCCCAAGAGGTTGAACCCCTATCGGGTTGGCCCTATACGGCGATTTTGGGCAGTTTAACGAGCGATTCGGGGATGACACCTGAAGGGCTGGCGAGGTTAATCGTGCAGGAGTACGGGCGCTACTACGAGGAAGATTCACGGGGAAGTTTACCTCATATTACCCAATCAGCGACTAATTTGACAGTAGTTGAGAAACTGGCAGAGGCGGTGGGTCGATTAGCTTCAGTTTTACGTCAATTGCTGGCTGAAAAAGATTTTGATGTTGAGAATGCACTCTCCTACGCTAAGCGTAAGGTGGTGCGTTTCAGAGATAAAGACTGTGTGGATTTGTATGATTTTTTGAAGATATTACGGGATGAATATGCTGGCAATAATACCGAATTAACAGCGGTTTTAGATGAAGTCATTAATTTAATGACTCTTGAGATTGAGCCTAAGTTAGTTGTAGCAAATGTAACTTCAGGACTTAGATTATCTCGTGTAAAGGGGCTGTCAATTTACTCACCGTTTAAAGGTTATTCTAAGTTTTACGATAGGTCAGATTTTGCTAGCTGCGGCTGGGGGGAGTTGATTCGGTTTCATAACAGTGTGCATGGAGCGTAAGGCTAGGGATGATTGGAGCGATCGCTTTTTGTGGAGAGAGCGATTATCTTACTGAGAAAATTCGGATCATTCTTATTCAACAGAAATTGTCGGTGAAGTTCGTTGATTCTTCTCTTCAAAACTCGGTATGTATCAGCCGCCTGTTGAACTATTACGTTAATAGTCTCAGGGTTCCAGGGTTTAGTGATGTATTTGAATACATGACCAGAGTTAACTGCATCCACCAAATCTTCTACATCGGTATAGCCCGTTAGTAACATCCACATTGTATCGGGAAAGCGCTCGGCAGCAATGCGGAAGAATTCGGTGCCCTTCATCTCTGGGATTCTTTGGTCAGAGATAATCACTGCCATCTCGCCTTGTTGTTCCAAAATCTCCAAGGCAGTGCGGGCACTATCCGCCTTGAAAACTCTAAACTCTCGTCGGAACGTGCGGTAGAGTAGATCTAAGTTGTCAGGCTCGTCATCTAGCACCATTAGTTTAAGCTTTTTTGAACTCTCTGAACTGGTCTCGACGACATCAGGGTTACTCATCTTGCTGGGGGAAATCAGAGCATTCAACACTAATAGTCGGCGGAGTTCGTTGATTCTTCTCTTCAAAACTCGGTAGGTATCAGTCGCCTGTAGAACTACTGCCTTCACATTTTCAGGATTCCAGGGTTTAGTGATGTACTTGAATACATGACCAGAGTTAATTGCATCTACCAAATCTTCTAGATCGGTATAGCCTGTTAGCAAAATTCGCATTGTATCGGGAAAGCGCTCGGCAGCAATGCGGAAGAATTCGGTGCCCTTCATCTCTGGGATTCTTTGGTCAAAGATAATCACTGCCATCTCGCCTTCTTGTTCGAGAATTTCTAGGGCAGTGCGGGCGCTGTTCGCCCTAAACACTTGAAAATCTTGCTGGAACGTTTGGTAGAGTAACTCTAGTTTGTCAGGTTCATCATCTACTACCATTAATTTGAGTTTTTCTAAGTTCTCTGAAGTGTTTTTAGTAACCTCTCCTTGGTGTATCTGTTCAGAAAATTTACTGAAGTGAGCTTTTGCACCCTTTATCTCGCCACGAACGAAGCTTGCAATGCCATCAGAGTAAATCAGTAGCGGCTCAAATCCCGCCTCTACCAGTGGCTCTGCAAAAGTTTCTACCAACGAGGCTAGGCGAAGTACGTCTGCCATCTCTTCCTGCTTTACTCTCAAACTGAGAGCCTCTGCTAACTCACGCGCCGCTTCATCAGGTTTTGTATACGCTAAAGCTGTCCACTCCTGAGCTTCTCGCAAATCCTGTGTATCTGGATCATCGTCGGTAAGCTGTTGTCCGACATAATCCAGCAAAAACTCTCCCAGTTCGTCCAATCGCTCCTGTCCAAACTGGTCTTTCAGTTCTCTTAGTAAGAGATTACGATCCGCTATATCCATTTCATACATTTCATAGCCCACCTGCCGACATAAGCGTGACAGCAGCACATGAGCCACCGCCGTCCAAGGGGCTTCCGGGACAAAGTTTGCCCAAATTTGGTAGAGCAAATCCGGGGTGAGTACGAGGGGAAATGCCGCATGACGAGCCAGGTTGCGATGTGCCTCCCCAAATTGCTTAGCAAACCCTTCAATCCGTCTAACAGCAACTCGCATCGCACGGGCTTGGTTAATGTTAGATGTTACAGCAGCCATGAGTACATCCTCTCCCAAGCGATATATCGACCCCGCAAAACGCTAATCGCCACATTCATTCCCTGACGACTCATCTCAAACATAGGCAGCAAACGGGCAATTTCACCAGCTGTGGTATGCCTCCAGTATTCATTCGGCATCGGGTTTAACCAAGCACAATAGCGCACCGACTGCTGCAACTGCTCAATCCATACCTTAGTACTTTCAACCCGCTCCTGGTCAAAATTCCCTCGTGCTGCTCCCCCATCGCTGACAATCAGCACTACCGCCCGTTCTCCAATCTCCTCCAGCACCTCAGAAATCAATTGGGCATTTAGCATGGCGGGATGACGATACAGGTACTCATCAGGATAGTCGTGGAAGTAAAATACACGGGGCTGTCTCAACCGTCCACCGCGCTCTGCCGTCTCCACTAACTGCCGCGATAGCTCATGAAATGGCACCATTGAGCCTTCTTGGTCAATCATTAGCACTAAGTCCGTCCGATTGGAACGTGGAGGCATCAGCACGGGTTCGAGTAAAATGCCCTCACGCCCCATCTTTGCCACCGTTGCCTCTACATCCAACTCTATCGGTACTCCTTCCCGCGCCGGACGACGCAGGTAACGCCAGCCTTGCTTCATCTGCCTGCGAGTAACCGGAAAATACTCAGTTAGCAGACTGTAGCGAGGGCGTCTCAGCTCCCTATCCCGCCGACTATTCCGCACCGCTTGGACAGCCTGTACGGGTTCTGGAGTTGAACTGGGAGGTGTCTCTAACTCTGGCAATGATTCATCCGATGAAGATAGTTCAGATGTTGGTGTTTCAGCCGAGAAATCCTCTAACTCTGCTGATGTAGATGATGGTGCTGGTTTTTCAGTAGCATCTGAGGAGCGCTTGCCATCGTTTTCTGGCTCAGCCAGAGAATACTTCCACATCTGCTCAAATAACCGTCGAATTAGGCGGCTCTCCTCCTCAGACTTTGCCCATACCAAACAGCAAAGCTGCTCTACTTCCTGACGACTGCCGATACCAAAGCCAGCCTGAAGTGATCGCAAAACTGCCAAATACTCATCAACCCCCAACGGCAACCCATGCCGCTGTCGCAGGCTGTTAAAAATATCGAGCAGTGGCAGTTCTTCAAGCTTCATACTTCAGATACCGCAGATGATCCTCCCATTTCTTCAGCAAAACTTCCGGGAACGGCAGTTCCTCCTCAAGCTGCTTCAACACCTCATCTTGAGGAAATTGATGCAGCACCGCAAACCAATCGAGCAACTCACTAGTGCTAACTTTTTTCCCCGACTTGCCCTTCTCCATTTTCTGCCGCAGTTCGGTAAAACGCTTCACTGCTGCCTCTACTACATTAGGAGGTGATTCGGGAAAGTGAACCTTGACAATATCAGTTAATTGTGAATAAGGAAATTCAATGTAATAAAACAGACAACGCCGCAGAAACGCATCCGGTAAATCCTTTTCATCGTTGCTGGTAACGAACACAATGGGAGGGTAATTTGCCTTTACTTCTTTTCCCGTTTCTTCAATCGTGAATTTCTGCTCGTCAAGCTCCCGCAACAAATCGTTAGGGAAATCAATATCCGCTTTATCAATTTCATCAATCAGCACCACCGTGAGCTGTGGCTTTTCAAACGCACGTCCCAGCGGTCCCAGTTCGATGTAATTGTCTAAATTATCGACCTTGAATTTGCTCTCCTCCCCCATCCGAAACAGTTGAGCATCGTGCAACCGTCTGACAGCATCGTAGCTGTAGAGTCCATCCCTTGCCCTGCTTGTAGACTTAATGTACCAAGGCTCATAGGGCAAACCCAATTCGTGAGCCACCGCCTGCGCCAAGCGAGTTTTACCGCATCCCGGTTCCCCCTTGAGCAACAGGGGGCGTTTCTCCAGAAAGATGGCGAGGTTGACAGCATTAATCAGTTCCGGCGATGGCAAGTAAGGGGCGAGTCCGTCCTGCTGACACTCTTCTGGTGAGATGGGTTTGCCCTTGTAGAACTGCTTCCCATTGGCAGCGAGTACACCTGCTAAATTAGCCATTTTGCCAATCCTCCTTCCCAATCATGACCGCAGTGGCAGCAAATTTCTTCATAGACAAATTCAGGAATACCGTCTTCAGACTTCTCTAACAACCTTTGGTATGTTAATTCAGCAGGTATCTGCAAATCGCGAATTCCCCTCATATCTCTAAGCCAATCCTTCAGAACATCAGCGGGAAACGAGCTAGTGGGTGGCAATTGCAGAGGAATTCGGGGATATTCTGGTTCATCAAAATGCTGTGCCATCATAATGTTTTGCTTACAAACGCTGCCATCATTATCAATTAGAAACATCAACAAATGCGTTTCTTTCTGAGGCGGATTATGCTTTCCTCTTTCTACAAGTGGTTCCCAGAACTGGTTAAGCCAACTTGAAAGAATATTGGGTGACATACAGTCAACTTTTTCAAAGATGAGAATTACATCTTGGGTCTGCCAACGATCGCAAATCTTATCGATAATCTGCTCTTCGATGCTCTGATCTCCTTTAGCATCTAGTGGTGAAAATGATCGAGATAGTTGTTTCCACAAGCGTTCAGTACTTCGGTAAGCAGCATTATTCGTCACATCGTTTTTAATAGGTGAGTTATTTCTCCATGTCGGTTTTATACGAAATAAACGAGTAACCAGTATTTCTTGCCCGCAGCCAGGTTCTCCGTGAACCAGGAACGCCGCTGTCCGGTGCTTTTCCAAGGCATCTTCTACTAACCGCACCTGCTGCTTAAAATCCATTTGTAGCAGTAAGTCAAAAAGTAAACCAGACGGCGTTTGAACCGGTAGAAAATCCGTTTGTTTCTGAATTTCTACAATTAACTCATCAATGTGTACCTGGATGTTTACACCCACATCTTGACGAATCTCTGCTAATAAAGCACAAAGCGCAGGTTTACCAGGAGTAATTTCACCGAAGTCTACCAATTCCTTCATCATACCTGTGATAAAAACATCCATAGACGTATTCCAGACGAGACGACGCAACACAGGTGCATCCATACCCAGCGCCCTCATCAAATACCCTCGGCGCTGGCTCTCCTCCTCCATAAGTGGTCTGAGCAGAGGCAATAATTTTTGGATTATGTCGCTACTTATTGCCATCGCCTAACAATCTTTAATAAATTTGGAACCATACAACGTCACATAGATTGAGAGTAAAGTTATAGCTGATTAGGGTGAGTGTTTTTTAGGAATAGATGGGAGCATCGCAACCAATTATCTGGCGTAGTATAGCTCTAAGCTCTAATACCACACCTCCCCCCTAAAGGCAGGAAGCGCTCCTCTACAGAAGCCATACATACGACTAAATCCCCCTCTATCCAGCGTTGAAGCTGTTGCATCGAAAATGTAGAGCAGTTCTTCCAATGAAGGATATAAACTGACAAGCCATTGAGAGGAATCGCTCAAAAATGCTGCAAGAATGGGACGTGCTTGAAAAGCATATAGGTAAATCCCTTGTAAGGAGAGGCGTTTTTCATCTGATAAATAGGGAGGAGCTTCAATATCAGCTAGTCCCAGTACAAATTCCCCTTGATAGAAGGCGACATCAGTATTCAGCAAAAGCTCTTCGAGCCAGGGAAGCAAAATTCTTTTAATTCGTTCAGCAACAGGTGCAAAGTAAGGAGTACCGCCTAGTACAGCATTAAATATTGAATGCGAGTAGCCATCAAGGGAGCTTAAGACATAAACAATAGGTAAGTTTGGAAGTGAGTTGGCTTGCCGATTCCACCGAATTCCTAGAACAGTTCTAAGTAGTTGCTCTCTTTCTTCTTGAACCCCGACGATGAATACTCCATATAATGCTAGGGCTAATGGATAAAGTCGAACCAACCGACTTTCGTCTGTAAAAGTGGTGTTAATAGGTACAGACTGTCTAGCTAAAATTTTGAAAGCTTTGGCTATTAAAGTAACAAATTGTGCATTTTGGTCATGTTGAACAATTGTGGCTAAGATTCGCACGAAGCGCTCACTTTTGGCTTCCAAGTATTCAATGCATTGTTGGCATTTTGGCTGACTTTGTTTTGATAGCACCCAAGGACAAGCCTCAATTTCTCCCTGCATCACCTCAGATAAAGCTCTAGCTTCTTGTAACACGAGGTTGTTCAAGAAGGTGTAGCGGTTGGGGTTGGATAGATATTGCTCAACTTGCTCAATAAGATCATCAGTAGTTGGGAGCGAGGTGCTAGGAATCTCCGCTTTTTGCAGCTCCTCTCTAATTTGTTGAAGCAACTTATCTATACTGTCCTGGGTGTCTACACCCACATCTTCACGAATTATTTCCACTAATGCACAAAGGGCAGGTTGACCAGGAGTAATTTCACCGAAGGCTACCAATTCCTGCACCATATTTGGAACGAAAATATTGACAGGTTGATTCCAAATTAGGTTCAATGCATCAGTATTGGTGCCTAATGCCCTGATCAAATACCCTTTACGTTCCTTCTCATCTTGTAGATGGGATCTGAGCAGAAGCAATAATTTCTGAATAATCGCGCCACTGATTGCCATGACTCAACTACCCATATAAACGAGCATAAATCTCCGGCGCGTTCGCCTGCAAATCTTTTAAAACGGCAATCATACTCGTACCTTGACTTCGCATATGAGGCTTACCCGCGTTTGGTTCAAGTAGATTTCCACTACTTTGATGAATGGCAACTACTGCGAACTCATCGTTAAACACTGGTGACCCACCCGAACCAGGTAAAGTACTCTTGGTATATTGCAATATGTTTGTATCAGCATAGGCAACATAGATATTCCGCATTGATATTTGCTTGTAACCCCCACCGGGATGGTGAATGATTGTCAAGCGATCATCTACCTTCATCTGTGAATTCTTCAGAATTAGAGGCTTCCCAATATCAGACACCTCTTTCAAGGTGACTATTGTATAGTCTAGTTTTGAATTAGTGTAGAAAGCACCTTCTGGTAACGCCTGCACAGTATTTATGGGACAATTGTTACCATTAATATCCTCTTGATAATTGAAAATATATTCAGTTTGTTCCGCTTGTTCAGAAGAACCTATAACGTAATTGCAAGTCATCAGCAGGTTTGGTGCAATCATGAAACCTGTAGCTGTATCTGTAGTAGATGCCCAAACTTTCAGATACACAACGGCTTTAGCTGCCTGAAAAGCTATATTCAAGAATTTAATACTGTATATATCGAAACTACCTAATTTGGAATTGCTTAACGAGTTTTTTATCAATTTTTTCTTTTCCAGTTCCTCTGTAACTTTTTTAATTAGTTCATCTATTATTAACTGTTGCTCTTTCCCCACATCTTCACGAATTACTTCTAGCAAGGCACAAAGTGCCGATTTGCCAAAAGCAATTTCTCCACAGGTTACTAATTCCTTCACCATATTAGGAATAAAAACATTTACAGGTGTATTCCACTCTAAGCGATATAATACAGCAGCATCGATACCTAATGCCCTAATCAAATATGCTAGACGTTCCTTCTCAAACATCATGTGTGGTCGGAGAAGGGACAGTATTTTTTGCACAGTATCGCCACTAATTGCCATCGCTCAACTAGCTCGGCAAACGAGTGTAGATTTCTGGCGCGTTAGTCTGTAGATCCTTCAACACGGCTGTCATACTTGTGCCTGCATTGCGTAAATAACGCCGTCCTGTACTTGGTTCAGTCAAATCCCCACCGCTGTGGTGAATTGCTACTACTTTAAATTTATCGTCAAACACAGGTGAACCAGAAGAACCCGGTAAGGTACTCGTGGTATATTGCACTATATTGGCATCAGCATAGGCGACAAAGTTATTCTGCATCGAGATTTTCTTCAGATGTCCGCCTGGATGCTGGATAATTGCTACGCGCTCGTCTCGCCGCATTTGCTTACTCTTAAGGACAAGGGAGCTACCAAAGGGAGGCAAATCTTTCAGGGATACAACCGTATAGTCTAATTCAGCATTCGTGTGAAACGCCCCCCCCGGTAATGCCTGAGTTGTCTGTATATCGCACTCTTTCCCGTTGATATCCAGTTGGTAATTGAAGGTATATTCCGTCTGTTCAGCCTGTTCCCGACTAGCGATGACGTGATTGTTAGTCATCAACAAATCCGGTGCAATCATGAAACCCGTACCTGCCCCCTGTCGTCCTCCTTCTCTCGGAACACGCAGATAAACCACAGCTTTTGCTGCCTCAAGAGCCAAGTTCAAAATGTAAATGTGGCGTAGGGTATCTTCTCCGATAATCTTTTCCTGTACATCAGCCACACTGCTGGTTCCCCGCCAACGGTCAATCAAGCGGTCAGGAGTGGCTGGGACATCAAGGAGATACTTCTGAAATAGCTCCAAAATGAAGTCTGAATCTTCATCGCCAGTAAAAGGCTGAATGTAGTTGAGGAAGACGCTTAAGGCTTCTTTTCCGTAAGCCACCTGCCCGAACTTTGACAAGAAGCGTACTACTTCCACCGAGGCTCCCATCGCGGTACCATCCAAATCTAGCCTTGCTAGGATTACATCTACTTGGGGTACACCTTCTAACGCCCCTGCAACCAAGCGTCTGCGATCGCGCACGTTGGCAAAGTCGGGCAAATTCTGAACAATACGAGTCAGTCGTCGGAAGTCTGGCTGGTTTAACTGAACAGTCACAGTTACTGCTCCTATGCAAAAGGGCTACTACATTTTTGCTCAGGGCAAGATTAATGTGCTACCGCCAGCACTGGTCTGCTATTTAGCTCTCAATCTCACAAGTCAGCCTGTCTGCCTCTTCTATTCTCTATTTCAGCAATGGGCAACAACAACGTTTCCTCAATTTCCTCCCTCACGTAATCGCTTCTGCATCTGCTGCGGAAGTTTTAAGATGCTTCGCCTTACTTGTCGGACTATTTTTCAAAAAAGGATACTGGTTTATACCAACTACAAGTGCATCCCGTGTCATAGAAACTAAATTCGCATCGGATCGACTGCTTTACTTTGTCGTCTAGTTACCCTAAGTTGATGAATTCCTCCGCTACCAAGACCTTGTTAGCTCTCTTACTGGCTTTAAGAGAGCTGAAAGTGCCCTTAAGTACTGATGAACAAGAAGTTCTGCAAAATGTAGGACGGCAGTTGGAACTTGACCCTGATTACTGGGAAGAGATTGAAGAAGGTCTAATGGCAATGATTGAGGCGAACGCTGCCTTAAATCATCTATTCCAGCTTAACAAAGCCAAACTAGAGGCTTTAGACGGTCAGCTCCCACGAGAGATCTTGCCCAGCCTAGCTGAGTTAGAGGAAGAACTATTTACAGAAACTAGAGAAGTCGTAACTTTTGACGGCTTTCCTAAAGATATTAGTAGTCAACCCAATCAGGTAATCAGTCTTACCAGCACAATTCTCAAGACTGACAACCAAGACCAAACGGCTAAGGAGCTTAGTTTTCTAGAAGAACTCTCGGACTACGTTCAGTCCTACCGTTTCTTCAACAGCTACTTCGGCAACCCCAGCGATCGCAGCACCATCATTCCCCCCAGCGAACCCCTGATCCACGGACAGCCTTACTTCTTATTCATTGATATCAGTCCCGAACGAAAAGGACTAGACAAGGAGCCAACTCCCTTCCCAGACCAAGCTCTAGCTCAGGTTTGGAACGACCAAGAAACCCTATCTCTCGATGTAGTCGTTACCTCTAAAGATTTCAGCATTGATGCGACCGTCAAGCCACTGACCTTGCCTCGCCGTGGCTCGTCAGACAGCGTACAGTTCACCGTCAAGCCGAACTTATTTGAAGGTCGGAGCTATATCCGGGTCGAGTTGCTCTATCGCGGCTACCTGCTCCAGTCCAAGCAGATTGCAGCTCTAATTCTACCTAGAGGGGGCGCTGAAATTCCAGAATCCCTGCGACCTCCCCAAACCGCCCGAATTACGTTCACCACCACTGACCTGCTGACCAACGAACAGCTAGCACTGCTCCCCGAACGAGTCCTAACCGTCGATGTAGAGCTTGACCGACGCGATGGCAGCATTGACTTTCGCTTCCTTGATCGCACTCAAGGCAATCAAGAACTCGCCTTCTACGACACAACCTTACAGCCTACCGCGCTGGGAGAAGCGATCGCGGCAGTTCGCTACCAACTGAGCTTAATGGCTTCAAACGATGAGGGATACAAGTGGAAAACTCAAGGGGATATGGAACTGCTTAATACCTGGCTCCCAGCTTTAGCTGATGCTGGACGCCGCCTCTATCGAGTCATGCTCCCGGAAAACAAAGGAAATATCTTGGGAGAAGACCGAGGCGAAACATTACGAGCAGCTCTCCACCCGAATACCGTTATCCAAGTCAACCCCATTTTAGGAAAGGTAACAATCCCTTGGGCGCTGCTATACGAGCGCAAAATCAGATACAGCCAACGGGTGCGCGTGTGTGAGCAATTTGTCGAACGTGACACAGACTGTACGGGCTGCCCGTTCAAAGATGATTCTAAAGTCGTCTGTCCCCATGCATTCTGGGGGTATCGCTATGCCATTGAGCAACTTCCGGCTTGGACAAGTAACGAACTTCCTCAGCCCCTGGCACTGATACGGCAAATTGCGAATGATCGCCCCTTATCGCTTAATTTTAATGTCTGTCGGGAGTTTCTCTTGTGGCAGGAACACCTGCCGAAAATTGAAGCCCTCGGTTCAGTGGAACTATTCGAGGCTGATGAAATTCCTGCACTCGAACTCATCTGGGAGAACGATGGTGCAACCTTGGATCTGATTTACTTTTATTGCCACGGTGGGGTGGAAGAATCCAGCAAGCAACCTTATCTAGCACTCAGCGGAGAACGAATTTACAGTAATTTTCTGGAAGACTTTGAGCATCGTTGGCAGCATCACCCCTTGGTCTTACTCAACGGCTGTGGCACAGGGGATTACGGACCCGAAAGCTACATTAGTTTGATTGATGACTTTCGAGCGGCTGGTGCTAGTGGCGTGATTGGTACAGAGTGTCCAGTGCCGGAAATGTTTGCCGAACCCTACGCCATTGCCTTATTGGGCAGGCTATTTCGGGGAGAGCCGTTAGGACAGGCTATGCTAGCAGTGCGCCGAGAGCTACTTCAGAACAACCTAAATCCGTTGGGTCTGGTTTATTCAATGTATGCTGCTCACGAGATTGCTTTAACCATTCCTGTCGCCCATCACTAATTCCTGAAGACGGATAATGAAACGTTGGATTCCTGCTGCTTTGCTGATTTTACTGGTTTGTCCTGCTCCAGCTATGGCTCAAACTAAAGTTGGGATTCAAGTCGATGCTGGAGACAAGCCTCTACAAATCAAGGGGTCGCTGGGTTCTGAGAATGCTTTCACCGGCAATATGCGGCTGACGGCTTCAGGAGGAAATGTAGCAGCGTTTACTTTCTTACCCTCCGACCTCAAGCGCAAGGAAGGGGATGAAGTCATTGGTCGGCAGCAGGTGGAGTTAGTTGGAAAACCTCCGCTCTCGGCGGAAGTGCCGAAGGATTTTCAGGTGAAGGTGAATGGCATCAAATCGCCAGGAACCTATGAAGGTCAAATTGAGCTGCTATTACCCGGTCAAAAGCGGTCTGAGGCGATGATCGTTCCCCTAACCGTGATAGCCAAAGCTAAACCCGCTTTGGTACCTGTTAAAGGTGGCGAACAGTTACAGCGTCAGTTAGTGCGGTGTAGTTGGGGACTAGACTGTGCGTTGGCGCAGCTATTGCTTCCGGCTAGCGCGTTTCAGAATCAGTGGCAACTCAAGTTGGACAACCCCGTTGAGGCACCCGTATCTCTTACCAGTACTGAGGTAGTCTTAGAGGGTCAGCAGACTGGCTACCAAATTACTAAAGCTGAAGTAGAGCCACCCCCAAGTCCAGCACCGTTAGCAGCTAATCAAATTATTAGCTTGCCCTTGAAATGGAAGCGATCGCAAATTCCCCCCGACCGCTATACGGGATGGGTTTACCTGACGCTGGAAGGGCGAGAAGAGCGGCTGGGAATTCCAGTCGATTTGAATATGCGGATTGGACCGTTGTTGCCAATGTTGGTTTTACTGGTGGGAATTGCTTTAGGCAGATTGTTTAAGTACATGCAGGAAAAGGGGATTCCTCAGTCCGATGCTTTAGGAAAGGTTAACGAGTTAGAACAAGAGATTGCTGAAGCTGACCCCGAAGACCAGAAAATTCTCACCCCAATGGTCAAAGAAGTCCGCAAGTCAGTTTATCAGATGGACTTGGAAACTGTAACGGCAAAGGTAGAAGCGATCGCCGACCGTCTCAACGGCTTGAAGCGGTTACGCACGATGGAGCAAAAGTTGGAACCGAAAAAGCAGCATCCCAAGGTTGGGGGAGAAAACGGGATACTGCAAAAGATTGCTGAAGCGCGATCGCTGATTGGATTGTCATCGGATGAAAAAGGATTGGAGCAAGCGAAAACGTTACTGGAAGAAATCCAGGCAGAGGCGGTGAAGTTGGGAACGGCGATGATGGGTTCAGATCAGCAGCCTGATGCCGCGCTGACGGAAACTGCTCAAGAAGCTCAGAAAGCTGCTGCGGCGGTTGGTCATGCTGTGCAGGCTGAGGCGAGGCATGCGCCTGCTGTGCCAACGTGGGTAGTGAAGTTTAGGCGATCACTGATTTTCCTATCTGGAGTATCGAGTGCGGTGCGAGCCGAAGCAACGTTGTGGGTGGTGCGACCTTTGTTGTCGTTGACACTGTTGTTTGGGTTATCAGTGGTAGGGATTCGTGCTCTTTATGTGGAGAAGGGCGCAACGTTTGGTGCTGACCCGTTTGCTGATTACTTGGGATTAGTACTCTGGGGATTGAGTGCGGATGTGGCGAGTCGCAGTTTGAGTAATTTGCCGGGGGATAGAACTGAAACCCCTTCACGAGATACTTGATACCTATCAAAAGCTTGCAGCTTATGTTATGACCAAGCCTGTGTGAATCCCGATTCAGTAAAATGAATTGAGCAAGTATCTTAGCTTATAGATAGCAAATTTTTATTCAGTTTTAGTCTCGTTGTACAAATGGCGTTCATTTTTACTAATGTTTGGGTTAGTTCTAAGATAGTTACGCGCCCAATTACACCCACGCTTAAGTAGAATTTCCAGGAGAATATCAATATCTAAAATTCCGTCTGTACTATCCAATCTCCATAGTTTTACTGTGCGATCGGCACTCGCTGATACAATACTTTTACCCTCAGGACTAAAACAGGCGCTATAAACTTTATCAGTATGCCCAGTGAATGTTCTGATAAGTTTACCATCAATTCGCCAAAGCTTTACTGTTTTATCAGTGCTAGCAGAGACAACCATCTGTCCATCAGGGCTAAAGCATACACTATAAACTTTATCAGTATGCCCATAAAATATTCTAATCAATTTACCATCAATTTTCCACAATCTTATTGTTTTATCAAAACTAGCTGAAGCAATTAATTGACCATCTGGACTGAAGCAGACTCCATAGACTCTATCTGTATGTCCTTCAAGAGTTTGAACCACCTTACCATCAATTTTCCACAATCTTATTGTTTTATCAAAACTAGCTGAAGCAATTAATTGACCATCTGGACTGAAGCAGACTCCATAGACTCTGTCTGTATGTCCTTCAAGAGTTTGAACCACCTTACCATCAATTTTCCACACTCTGACTGTTCTATCGTCACTTCCTGAAGCAATAAATTGACTATTTGGACTAAAGCTTACGCCATATACTCTATCTGTATGCCCTTCAAAAATTCGGACAAGTTTTCCGTCTACTGTCCATAATCTCAGAAACTTGTCAAAACTACTTGAAGCAATTAGTTGACCATCAGAGCTAAAATTTACTCCATATATTCTATCTGGCTGTTTTGGAAAAATTCTTATTGGCGTTCCGTCAACTTGCCAAATTCTAAGAGTCTTATCATCACTAACTGAGGAAATTGTATGACCGCTACTACTGAATTTTACATCCCAAACTCTTTCAGTATGCCCCTTGAAGGTCTGCAAAAATGTATTTCCTAATTTCCAAAGTTTGATCGTAAAGTCAGAACTAGCCGAAGCAATAGTTTGACCATTAGGGCTAAAACCTACACCATATACTCGATCCTTATGTCCTTCAAAGGTATATAATAATGTCCCATCAGTTCTCCAAAGTTTTACTGTTTTGTCATCACTAGCCGAAGCAATAGTTTTGCCATCAGGGCTAAAAATTACACCATATACTCGATCTTTGTGTCCTTCAAAAGTATGTAGCACTGTCCCATCAATTTTCCAAAGTTTTACTGTTTTGTCAGAACCCACAGAAACAATTTTTTGCCCATCGGGACTAAAACTTATAGCATAAACTACGTTATGATGTCCTTTGAAAGTTTTTATTAGAGTACCATTTATATTCCATAAATTAATCGTTTGATCAGAACTGGCTGAGGCTAATAATTTACCATTTGGACTAAAAGTTACACATCTAACCCAGTCATTATGACCGTTAAAAGTATGTAAAAGTGTGCCATCACATTTCCACAATTTTACCGTGAAATCAGCACTAGCTGAAGCAATTAATTGACCATCAGGGCTAAAACTAGCACTGTAAACCCGATCTTGATGCTCTGCAAAATTCTGTAATATTGTCCCATCAATTTTCCACAATTTTACAGTTTTGTCATCACTAGCAGAAACAATAGTTTGACCATCAGGGCTAAAGCTTACGCTTCTAACACGAGATTGATGACCTTTAAAAGTATGTATAATTGTTCCATCAATTTTCCATAGTTTTATGGTCTTATCAGCACTAGCTGAAACAAGCTTTCTTCCATCAATACTAAAACTGACTGCATAAACAATATCACTATGACCTTGAAGACGATTCCACTCTTTAATCCCAAAAATAACTTGTCGTAAAGCTTCTATCGTTTTAATACGTAAACTGTCTGTTATCCAGGTTGCTATTGTAAGTTGTCTGCCTGCCTTAAGACAAGCTATCAAAGCACCAAGTTGGTCGTTTGTTAAAAAGGAAGTTTCAGACAAGGCTGTTAAAGCCTGAATTTCACCTTTTATGGCTCTATTTTGCTGTTCGGTTTCTCTTTGTCTACGTTCTTGTTCTTGTTTAACTAAATGATCGCGCTCTTTCCGACTTTCTTTAATAAGCTCTTTCGCCAAACTTGACAGAGGCACAATATCAGCCTCATCTTGGAGAAACTTCTCAGCTTCTGCTAATCTCAACCCTGTAAGCAGATAATCCTTAGACTTTCCTTGATCTCGCCACTCCACCGCCGCCGTCTGAATCCTTTGCTCAATTCTAATCGCCTCTCGGTTATTATCCAACAACTCCCGCAACCGCGACCAATGGCGAATCAGCGCCTCGTGTGCCACATCCACCACTGCCACCTTCTCTTGACCCTTCCTTTGCTCACTGGTGACAATCAACTTTGCCTGAGCCAACTTTTGGATTACCCGCTCGATCAAGTTCGCTGATTGCACATGGGTAACTAAATCTTGTTGAGGAACTTGCTTGCGAGTATCCGGTGTCCTTTCTCCTAACTGAGTTAGTTTGATAAAAATCTGGTCAGTTACCCGCCGTTCTTCGACGGAAAGCTCCTTGTAAGCTCGTTCCGCCAGATTTTCTAGAGTTTTTTGCACTCCGCCCAGTTTGTTGTAACTATCCAGCTTCAGCCAGTTGAGCGTCTGCCGTTGCCAGAGCTGCTCTAGTGTATAGGACAATAGGGGCAACATTCCCGGTTCAGGTTCCCGTGTCTGCGGTTCTGCCTCAACTCCTAAGTCCTTAAGGATGGCACAGATCAAATTCTCCTCAACTTTCCGCCCCAATTTTTTCGCAGGTTCAACAATTGCCTGCCTCAACTCCTGGGCATTCATCGGTGTTACCATCACCAGATTGGCTTGAATTAAATCAGCCAATTCCCGATAAGCCGCACACTTACCCAGGAAATCATCGCGCATGGCAAAGATAAGGCAAAGCTTATCCCCCGTTTGTTTCAGGGCATCCAACAAACTACAGATAAACTGCTGTCGATCAATCTGGCTTTGACAAACCGTAAAAACCGCTTCAAACTGATCGACAACCAGTACAGTACGCGGCGATTTAGAGGCTCTAATCAACCGTGCCAAACCCGTTGCTCCCTGTGCGATCGCTTCTTCTGCTGCCTTGAGCTGTACCGCACGCTCAATATCTGTTACTTCCTCATCCAGAAACGCCGTCGCCAAACTTACCAACGGCTGTTCCCCTGGTGTAAAAATCCGAATTTTCCATTGCTCCGTTCCCGGCAACCTCCGCTGCTGCCGCAACTGATATATCAACCCAGCACGGAGTAATGAAGACTTGCCGCTCCCAGACACCCCCAGCACCGCCAGAAAATTTCCCTTACCCACCTGCACTCGCTCGATAAGCTTTTGAGTCAGTGCTTCCCGTCCGTAAAAATAGGGAGCATCTTCAACATCAAAGAAGCGCAACCCTTTGTAGGGACAGATCCCGTCTGGAGTGGAAACGAACACCTCCTCCCGTGCGCCCGTTAGGATAATTTCACAGTTAGGGTTGTACCAAATCGGTTGCTGGGGAGTGCCTTTGAGCGTCTGGTCAATATACTCAATCAACCTATCATTATTAACCACACCCTCCGGTTGTCGCCTGGGGTCGAGTCCCTCCCAAAGTACGTGAGAAAACACCCCATGCTGACCCTGGATATTCTCCTCAGCCGGTTCAAACTCCCGCGCTGCGGCAATAAAAAACCTTGTCCGACCCTGAGCTGCTGTTCCCAAATCCGCCTCCGCAAAATTGAGCAACTCACCACTGTTACAGCAGTCTAGCCAAACTATTTGCTGCTGTACCGGACTCTTTTGCAACAATTCGCGCAACCACCTCAGAGAAACCCCCCACTGATTTTTGCGGGGGTCAGAATCACTCGTTGCCAAAAACCCTTCAGTCACTCCACCTAGATTGCGGCGCAACCCATGACCCGCAAAATACAACAGTGCCGTCTGGGGAATGCTATCTCCGACTGGGTTGAACAGTTGGATAATCGCCTCATACAGAGCATCACCCTGTACTAGCTTTTTCGGATCGACCCGACGCTGCTCCTCTTGGATTGATTCCGGCAGTCGCCGCACTCGAAACCCACCATATTCTTCTAATCGTAGGGTGATCGCTTCGGCATCATTAGCGGGGGTATTTAGATGTTTCGCTTTGCTCGTCGAGCTATCTTTCAAAAAGGGATACTGGTTAATTCCTACCACTAGCGCATCTCGATTCATGGCGGTCAGAGTACGTGTCCCGTTAGGAAATTTGTCTATCTAGGAGCAATCTCTGGTAACAAATTGTTTGTCCCAGTATTATCTAATTGATATCGTTAAGGTGCCCTTGTAGGCATAATTCTTACTGTCAAATAACATATTAATTGTCGTCTTAACAAATTATTGCCGTTGAATGCTTTCCATTACTACCAAAACATTCATATATCTGGATTAAAAATAGCTTAACTTAACACAATTTATAGCGGCGGAGAGGAATTTTTACAAAGTCTTGATGAATTTTCCGCAGTCGGTCAGATGCGAGCGTAATCTTTGAGTAGGTCGTTTTGTTCATTTGAATGGCCGATGGTATATAACGATTATCTAATTTATCTTCCTATGTAGACATCGTGATTCCATTCCTTAAGTGTGCCATTACGTGCTAAGGAATGCCACCAGTCACACACCTTTACCTCAAGCCTAGTAACGACTGACGGCACACTCACGGGCTAAAATATGCTATCAACACAAACGCCGGCATATCAATAGCCGCAGAGAACAAACGAATTGTCGGGGACTTGCCCCAGGACTATTGAGCGAGGATTTTGGTTAAGTGTCGTGTAAATTGCTGATTAAGCTCGCCCATTCAGTGCCAGAATTACTATTGAGAAGAGGATCTTTAACGAGTAATCATGTCAATAGCGCTGGATGGGAGTGTTGAGTATGACCTCAAGCTCAATCAACCGATGCCGGTTCAGCGGCATCCATTTGCGGTGTATTTGTCTAGTCTGGGGAAGGGGTTACAGGCGACGATTTGCTACGCTTTGAATACAATTGCCGCCCTGCTCACTGGGGGTGAGTCTTATGTGTTCACTAGCGACTGGTCAAAGTTGCGCTATCACCATACGGCAGCGGTGCGGGTGGCGCTGATGGACAAAATTGCGACCGCACCGGCAGTCAAAATGCTTCGGCTCTGCGCTGCGTCTTAAAAGAAGCTTACAAACTGGATTTGATGGATGCCAACCAATACGCTAAAGCTGTGGATTGATCCAGTGTCTATGTTCAACGGCAGCTCGCGGACGTGCTTTAAGTAATGATGAATTGTAGCTTTGTTGAGAACTTGCTCTTCTGACAGTGCTATGGATATCAGAGATGCGGCTATTATTACGACAGTCGCACTTGTATGAACTAAAGTTTAGGCTATCTCTCAATACGAAACCTGAAAGCCTTACAGTGATTGAGATAAGAATAAATTTTTCTACCTTCTCACTCAGGCTGAACTCAGGTGTTGCGAATTCGATATAATATTGACCCAGATTTTGGCGCTATCCTCCATTTTATTGGAGAGCTGGACGAGGAACTCTTAGAAATTGATAAGCTGCTGTCGGATGGCAAGCTGTTGAAGTTAATAGAGGCTGATTTATCGCAGCGCTAGCCGCAGACAACTCACTATTACTTCAACAATGATGTGTGGCAGGTGCGGCGCTGGTGTAGGCGCAACTTTTGGCGGGGACTTATCGGTTTCGGGAGTTGCGGCGGATACGGATATTAATCAATTCAAAATTCAAAATTGAAAGTTCAAAATGGGGAATAATCTAATACCAATTACGGAGAGAAGTTTTGATTTTGCGGTTCGCGTCGTCAATGTCTGCAAGTTTTTAGATGAACAACCGGGAGTTGGTAAAACACTTGCCAAGCAGTTAATCCGTTCTGGAACTTCAATAGGTGCAAATGTTGAGGAGTCTCAAGCTGCACAAAGTACAGCGGATTTTATTCATAAACTAGAGATTGCGCTAAAGGAAGCAAGAGAAACCCGATATTGGTTAAAGCTATTAATCGCTGCTGAAGTAATTTCTGAAAATCGCCTATTACCGTTTTTGGGAGAAGCGAACGAGTTAATTAAAATCCTAGCGGCAATTATCCTTAAAAAAAAGCAGAATCGTCAAAAATAGCTTTTGAACTTTGAATTTTGAATTAAAAAAAATAGCTTTTGAACTTTGAATTTTGAATTTTGAATTGGAGCAAAGCGACGGTGGATAGGTTTGTTGAACGGGTTTCTCAGCTTTATGAGCAAGGTGCGGGGGAGAACCACATTGAGGAATACGTTCGGCGGTGGTGGCGGTGGGTGAGAAGTGGGGTTGGTTTGTACTTTGGTGATGGCAGTTGTCGGTTGGGATGGGGGGCGATGCTGCTGAATTTGCTTCCGACTTGCAAGTATGATCGCACTTCTCACCTTGGGTAATCTGATTGTAGTTGAGGATACGATTGCGCGTGTATTGCAGAGAAAAACATCGCACTATATCTTAAAATTTAGTCAAAGGGCGAGCGCACTCTGGGGCGAGTCAGTGGCCAATATAGGCGATCGCATATCCCAAACCTCTTCTTTGGGCGAGCTCTCTCTCCTAAGCTTTGGGGGTGTAGTAGCACGTCTATCCTAAAATGCTGGGTAAAAGTAATTCCATGATGCCTGAGCCTATCTATTTTATTACATACCATTCCAAAGCGGCATGAAATGAGCTTCGGAGTGAAAAATATGGAGAATGTTGCCGACATGACCTATCACTGGATGATCGATCATGGCCGCACCATTCCATTGGTGAATCTGCAAGCGGATGTTAAAGTTGGCTACTATACTTTGTGCAATCACTGGGTTGTACACGTCGATCATCTGACCAATCTGTACGAGGTTGGCTCCCAAGAAAAAGGCCAGTAGATGGTCAATCGTCGTTTGATGGTTATTGGCCACAAGCAACTGGGCCAGTGTGCTCAATAGGCACATATTGCCAACGCCGTCGGCATCTCCTACATACAGTCCGCGTTCCCTGAGAATTTCCTCCGCTCCTGGAGCTTCCTCACTGACTTCCATTTGTTCGTCCAGATCAAGCGTTGAATCG
Source organism: Leptolyngbya sp. FACHB-671 (assembly GCF_014695745.1). Classification (NCBI taxonomy): domain Bacteria; kingdom Bacillati; phylum Cyanobacteriota; class Cyanophyceae; order Leptolyngbyales; family Leptolyngbyaceae; genus Leptolyngbya; species Leptolyngbya sp. FACHB-671. The sequence goes on from NZ_JACJOV010000010.1 coordinate 48,150, forward strand.
CCACTGCCCAATTTGGTTCCAGTGCGTTTGTCCAGCAGCTCACGGGCGACATAGCGCAAGCCGCGATTCGCCTCGACAATCGGCTGCGTTCTGCTTAATGGATCGAATTCCCAATGAAAGGCTTCGATGGGCCTTCTCTCGCGGTCGAGAATCAGAAAATCATAAGTAATGCTCTCAGCGATGTGTCGCTCCGGATCGGTCATTCTGGCAAATACGGCTAGGCGCGCATATTGACCACGTCTCACAAGATCCTTGATGAATTCTTCGACAATGATCATCTCCGTGTTGCATTCGGAGGTGCCGCACACCAGGTTTTCCGCCACCTGCGGGCCGACGACCTCCATCCCTCCCATGCTGTGCGCGATGAGGTGCAACCATTCCCAACCCTGCCCATCGTTGCGATCAAAACCCGCATTTTCCGCGGCATCTGCTGCACTACCTCCCATAACTTGGATTTGGCTTTCGGAACGATCTTCGCCCGACCAGTATTTCAAACTTTCTGCCGTCAGCTCATTCGTCGCGATTCTTACGCGATCCGAACCCGGGGACAAGCCGCTTATTATTGGAGCCTGTGCGCGGCTTTGATCTTGTTGGGCACGCCGTGGTGCTGGCTCGCGATCACTGTACATCGCGCCTAGGGGGGTGGCTGAAATGATCGCTAACTTAACCCCTTCCGTGGTGATCACCCATTGCGGATACCCATTATGCGTGTCCTGACTAGCCTTGGCGATAGTGGCCAGATAGGGGACATTTTCGCGCAGATGGGCAATTGCGCGTTGGCTCGCGTCCTGTGGCAAGGAGGAGGCTGGAATAAAGGCGACGACATTGGCACCGGAATCGAAGCGACCGAACGGATTGTAGAAATCCGACTGATCTCGTGTGCTCTCGCCAGCTCGCTTCATCGCTATCCATCCCTCCAGCGAGTAGTAAAGCGGTTTGCTGCGAGGACCTTTGTCCACATTGTAGGTCGATTTTTCAGGTGCCGATTCCTCCGTAAATTGGCGTAGCGCGCTGGGTGCGCTGTCCCTGATGCTCCCATCTTCTTCCCAGAAATAAGTTTGCTTCTCGTTATGAATGATCCAGCGCATTTGCATCGGGCTGTCCTGCGTATGTATCAAAGGTGTCGCTTTCTCTTGGGGAGCATTGGCATCTGGTACAACGTGCAGACGATAGGAAAAATCAGCGGGGTCTGATTGGGTCGGTGCCGACGGGGACTCCTTCTCGTGAAGCTCTCCTTGCTCCGGTTCCATGCGTAGCACCGGTGCGAACTTACCCTGCAACGATTCCTGTTGCTCCGGCGCGCCTTGAAGTTGTGCGGCGTTGACCAATGCCTTTGCCCCCATCACATCCGCCTCATGCTCCAGCCCCTCGTCATCATTAACCGGAACCCCATCCTTAATTTGCATTGTCGGCTGCACCCGCCCCTGCGCCTGTTGCACTACATGCCAGGTCTCATGGGGCAGATGACGTTCTTGTCCCGGCGCGATGTGGATTTCGCTACCTCGTGCGTAGGCATAGGCGTTGAGTTGCACGGGCTGGGATGAGTTGTAATGGACTTTGACGTTGTCCATGGAGATGCCGGAAATGGATTCAATACCTGTTTTGAGGCCATCTGGTAAGCCCGTTTGGTTGGGGCGTCGCTGTAGTTCAGAAATCCTCCGTTTCGCCTGAAGTTCCTCTTTCCTTTCCTCCTGACGCTGTACCGACTGCCCTTGAGTTGACTGCACAACCGTTGGTGTATTCATCTGTTGTACCACCTGGGATGCAACCCGATCAGCTTCCTGCTCATACTTGTCCCCTGGCTCCCCAATGGTCAACTTTGCCTGTATCGGTGGCAACCCTCCTCTATCAATCCCCACCTGACTAAAATCTTGCCGAAACCGCGACTCCCTCAACCTTCCCGACTCCACATCCTCAGTCGCCTCCACCTCCTTATCCGCCAGCGCACGCACCGCCGCACGCTGTAAAACCCCACTCATCAAAGGAGTTTCACCCTTAGACTGCTGATTAACCCGACCAACTTGGCGACTCATAACTTCATTCCTCCATAAATAGCTTGAGCAATTTCCTGTCCTATCTGCACAGGATTGCTTGTATTCGTCAAACTCAAATCCGCAGGCAACTTGGGAATCCTCCCGCCTCCCTGTAAATGCACAGGCAACCCAAACACCTTCACCAGTCGCGCCAACTCCACCTCAATTGCCCCTTGCAACTTCACCCTCTGACTCGGTGACACATCCACCCCTGACAAAATCAACCGCTCAATCTGAATATCAATCTTCATCCCCTACCTCCCTCCCGTAACCCGAAAATCTGCTTCATTAATCTGTCTTCCCAACTTGCGAAACTCCGTCCGCGCCGCCGCCAACACCAACGCCATCCCCACCGGAGTCCCCGCCTTTGCTGCCAAAAACGCCGCATTCAAAGCAATATTATGGATATTCGCCCCCGTCACATTAAATTGAGCCAACCGTTGCCAATCTAATTCCTCCGTCGGTGTCTGTGGTGGAAACACTTTCTCCCACATCTGCTTGCGTTCCTTCACCCCTGGAAAAGGAAAATCCACCATAAACCGCAACCGTCGCACAAACGCCACATCCATTGCACTCTTAATATTCGTCGCCAAAATCGCTAACCCGCGATACGCTTCCAACCGTTGTAACAAATAATTAATCTCTATATTTGCATGGCGGTCATGACTATCCTTCACTTCACTGCGTTTCCCAAATAACGCATCCGCCTCATCAAAGAACAATATTGCTCCCCCATCTTCCGCCGCATCAAACAACTTGCGTAAATTCTTCTCTGTTTCCCCGATATACTTGCTCACCACCGCCGACAAATCTATCCGGTACAAATTCAACTGCAATACATTCGCTATCACCTCCGCCGCCATCGTCTTCCCCGTCCCGCTTTCCCCCGCAAACAACGCACTCACCCCCAACCCCCGATTCATCCGTCCCCGAAACCCCCACTCGTCATACACCACCCCACGATTTCGCACTTGGTCGGCAATTTGTTGCAGTAACCCTTTCTCCTCATCCGGCAGTACAATATCATCCCAGGTCGCTTTCACCTCCAACCGTTGCGCCAGCGAATCCAAACGCGGACGAGTGCTAGCCAGACACCCTTGCCATAAATGTGCCAGCAATTCAGGTTCTTCCCCCACCTCCCCCCGTGCTTTCTCGGCAATCTGCCCAATTTCCACCAAATTCAAGTTAAATTGATTCGCCAGTTGCCCCGAAATACTCTTAGCCGAAAACAGACCTAACCCCCCCAGCCCTCCTTCTCTGCTAGGGAAGGGGGGAGAAGTTGTATTACTCCCCTCTCTTTCCAGGAGAGGCGCAGGGGGCATCCCCAACGCCAACTCCCAAGCCTCTCGCTGTTCCACAGGCGTAGGCTTGGCAACATCAAACGTCACCGTCCGACGAGACAGCGCCAACCCACTCTCCCGCACATCCAAAAAGAAAATCCCCTGACTGCGACTCAAAAAACGCCGCAATCCCGCCATTCCCCCCGCATTCGCCACCTCATCCCACCCCTGCACATCTACATACAGCGCCAAAGGTAACAACAAACTTTCTCGCTCCCAAAGCCGCGCCAACGTTTCCAACTCCGTCCCCTGCGCCGGCAACAACTCCAAGGGCAACCGATACAAACGCAGCCCCAAATCTTGACAAAATTGCCGAATTATGCTAACCTTACTATCCTTATCAATTCCCGTTAACTGCCAAATCGGAAACTCCTGCTCTTCAACCGCCGTTTTAATCTGCAAAGCCATAGTTTCCGCCACCTCGCGCCCAGAAGCCGGCAACGGTAAAATCCCCTCCTTCGCCCCTTTCTCCCAAGGATTGAGAGGAAACACCAACGACTCCAAGCGGTCATCGAGATAATTTATCCCCTTCAAATAATTAACAATCCGCTCATCCGCCCGCAAAGCACTCGCCATTAAAGGTTGATTCCCCACCTGATGAATCTCAATCAACCGCCAATAGCGCAAAGGACTTTCCGGCAACACTACACCCCATTCCGGTTGATCAAAACACGCTAGCGCCAGCGCAAATGTCGGATAAGGTCGATTAGGATGATCTTGAGCCTCAGCGCAAAGATGAGCAATACCGGTATCAAACTCCATCGCCACACACAGCAGCAACACCCATTGCTCAAACTCCGACAATCCCAACTTGTAACTTAGCAATATCAGTGCTGGCGGTGGGTCGCAATCCGCTGCTGCCATCAGATTCTCCGCTTGCTCAATCTCCTCCCACCGAATCTCAGGTTGAGACGACCCACTGTTCTTCTCTTGTTCCATCTCCGCTGATTGCGCTAACCATCTTAGGCGGAGACGCAGCCAGTTTAGCGCTGCCCCCAAATATTGATCGTTGCTCACCTGCCAGCGTTTTAACTGCGTCATGGCACCTGCACCTTCTGACTCCCATCAAACACTGGCGGCTGAACGGAGCGATCTATTAACAAACTATCCACCCCATCCACCCGCAACCGGAGGAAGTAATCGCCCGATGGAATGTCTCTGAGGTTAAAGACCAGGGTATTCGTCTTTTCAGTCCGAGGGGATGCGTCTAAATCGGCTTGCGGCAACAATTCGCGATCACCCACCAGCAAAACCACTCGTTGTCCCGGCCAGATATGGGGTTCACAAGTTACAGTCAGCGTACCTGGGGGACTGATGTCAAACCGCAGAATTTTAGGCGCGAGGGAAAAAGACAGTTCATTCGTCACCCGCTCTTGTGGCCCTTGCCGCACCTGCACCATGACGGTATAAAATCCAGCAGGCCAGTCTTGCGATCGCGCCGGCAGTTCAACCACCACTTCCGTATCCGCCGCCCCTGGTTGCGAGGTCAAATCGAATGGTCTTGACCAACGTGGATGCAGGAATCGAACGATAACATCCCCCTGACTTTGGAGATGGTATCCCTTCAAAATCAACCGTTCACCCAACCGCACACTTGCTTGCTGATTGAGAATTTGCACCAGTTGCAGTGTCGGAAACGGTGGAATCAAACCCGTCTGTGCCAGCATCCCCTTATCATCAGACCCCCGCATTAAGACGGGCAAGGGAGCTTTTGTCGGGCTACTGCTATCGATTAAGATGACCGAAACTTCGTAAGCCACTGAAATTCGATACTGAGTTTGAAACGTTGCCCATAATTTGGAAAGCTCTTCTATATTTAGATGCTGATGTGTAATTCGCACCCGTTCTACCTGATTGTGCAAATCGCTCTCCGGTAGGGCAGCACGAATATGATCGGGGTTGAGAATGGCATAGTCGTGGAGAACACGCATCGCTCCCCCTAACAGACGATGACTAATAATGTCTTCGTTATCCTGACCGTAAACTGTAATCAAGTAGTACAGATTCAGGGCTAAGGGAAAACGTCCCGTTTCTCCCGGCCTCACTCGTCCTGTTACATCTGCATTCCGCAAGGAGGCATTTGGCAGGGTTTGATAGAGGAATAAATTCACCTGATTGCTGCTATCTCCATTTTCCCGCGCCTTATCTGGAGGACGGGCAGTAACAACACCACTTCCCAGTTCACTTCCAATACTTCGAGCGAGTAGGTTTCGCAGTGTAGTAGTGACAGCCGCGATCGCCAGTGAGTTACTCATGACTTCCCTCCGTGACGCTGTTTGAGGTAATCTTGCAGAGACTGCGTTGGCCCCCGTTGAGCGGATTTAGTTCGTGGCGGGGGAGTGGGCGGCTGGCTGGCCCGTACCTCGATTCGACCGATACTGATTTGAATCGTTGGGGTTGTCTCTACAGAATTTAACTGATTTGTTGGGTTGAAATTTGCGGCGTTGCGCCGATAGATTGGGTTAGAAGAGGGGAATGCCGGCACATCGTTCGTATTCGGATAAACTCTTGATTCCCTAGAAGATGACTCAGATAATACAGAAAGCGATCGCCGTATGAGAGAACTCAACTTCTCACTCTGAACCTGTACTTGCATAACGCTAGAGGACTCAGAGGGTGTCTCAAAAGTGCTAGACATGACTCGATCTCCCTTAGCTTTTCTCACTAAAGCTTCGGTTAAAAAGGCAGGAACGATATTGCTTAAAGCCTCCCTATTTAAGGGAGGAATAATATTGCTTAAAGTCTTTCTGTTTAAGGCAGGAACGATATTGCTTAAAGTCTCCCTGTTTACGGGGGATTTAGGTGGAGCATCCACGTTGGGGTGTGGCAAAAACGACTGCTTAGACATCCCTTCCTCTCCTGTTGTCAAACTTCCTACACTTGTTTTCTCTCCGTCTCCACGTCTCCCCGTCTCCCCGTTAGCGATACCCGAAACTGGCACCGATTGACTCGCACTGAGCGATCCCTGTGGCACTAATTGAATGAATTCTCGCCTCTGTGCAGTAGCACGAAGCGGTGGATTGCTGCCTGTAGATGTCTTTAGTGGCTGAAAGAAGGTTCGCGAGGGAACTGTAGGAGCCGGTTGAGACGAAGAATCCTTTTGTAAACGTCTCCCCATCTGCCCCTCTGTGCCTCCCCACGCCTGTTCACTTGACCGTGCAGTTGGAGTGTTTTGCTGCCGATTTGTTGACTCTTGCACAGTTTTGTAGAACTGATTTAAATCTAATTCAATCGGTTTTTGTGTTGGCTGGACACTTGGCGCTACATCATTAATTAGCGGTTCAACTCGACTCGGTTGAGATTCACCAGAGGGATGGAAGGGTAGGACAATCTCAGAACGGACTAGCGGCAATTCTGGTGAATTTACATTCGCTACAGTTCCCTGGTTCTGTACCTGCGGTGTTGTTGAATACTTGGAACTGGGTGCAGTGTAAGGAACGTCTTGCACAGAATTAGGGCGGCGCGAAGATTGGTTATCCGGTGCTTGGATTGGCGATGACATCGGGGACTCGGCACTTCTGAGTGGCTGAATTATCTCCGATGCGGGGGATGCCTGAAGAGATGATGTTGCCTGGGTTTCCCCCGGTGCATTACGTTGTCCAAGGTTGGATATCTGGAAATCCATTTGAGCGGTTGAGCGATCGCGTTCCAACACTTCCGTATTATCCCAATCGGGTTCCGTTAACCTCTCCCCCTTTTCCTCTCCTACAAGGCTAGGGAAGCTAGACTCTCTCCTGCCCTCGTAGGGGGGGGTTAAGCTTGTTTGATCTGAACCGTATTGGGTATGCTCCCTTGGCTGTCCTGTTTCTAAAACCTCGTTGAACAATAGTTCTACTCGACTTGGCACGCTTATTGTCGTCGGTTGAACGGATGGAATTGCTTCAGGAGACACCAGAGGCAGAGTTGGTTTTACCGGACTCGGTTGCTCAAGCGGGATGTCTTCCACCACGAAACTACTGGACTCACCTAAGTTCGGGGGATTGGCTGGACTGTCAGTGGAGGAATGCGATCGCATACTTGCATCAACTTGCCGCTGAATTATTCCCCCTGGGGAGGCGGTTGGCTGCGTCAGTGGCGTGGGAATGAAGTTAGCAACGGGATTTTGAGGAGTATTGACTTTGGATGTTTGTGAGAAACTTGGTTCAGTCAGCGGTGAGGAGTCTTGCTGTTCAGAGGAAGTTGGCAAGTACGATCGCATTTCATGTATATTTGGCGATCGATTGGTGTCTAATGGCTGAAAAGTATTTGGCTGAATTTCTCCTACCAACTCAACCAACGGGTGAACTCGATTTTCTTGGTTTTCAGGCGTTGGTTGAATCGGTGTTGCCTCTGAAGAGATGATGGTGTCTAATGGCTGAAAAGTATTTGGCTGAATTTCTCCTACCAACTCAACTAACGGTTGAACTCGATTTCCTTGGTTTTCAGCCGTTGGTTGAATCGGTGTTGCCTCCGAAGAGATCGCAGAAATAGCTTCACTGAAGCTATCCGACGGTTCTGGAGATGGCACCAACTTACTGGGTTGGGAAGACGAGCTTGCATCCATAGCTTGGACAGGTGAGACATCTAGCCCATCAGAGCTGGATGTTTCTGCTCGTGGAATGGGTATCTTGCCCGTCCTCTGTATCTCGGTATCTTCCTGTTTGCTGATGTAAATCTCAGAGCTTGTACTCAGAGCCTGGGCAGGCGAGACGCCTACCCTACTAGAGCTATATAGTTCTGCTTGTAAGATGGGCATCTTGCCCGTTTTAGTACGGATAGAATCAGCTTTAAATTCTGCTCCCCCCGTCTCCCCGTCTCCCCGTTTCCCCGTCTCCCCGTCTCCCGTCTTGCCAGCTTCCCAGTTCCTCTCCTCCTCCGAGAAAGAGTCAATACTACTCGTTTGAGCCTCAAAGCCCAGCGAATCGTTACCTAATAGCACTCCCTCTGAAGCAAACATCGAAGCAATGAGCGGTTGCACCACAGGGATTAAGCCTAGATGGCGCATTACCAATCGGGTGAGAAAATCAGCCATCGGAAACCATGTCCAGATAAAACTGTCGTCGCATAGCACTCATGGACAAAATATCTGCCTCTCGCCAGCCATAGAACCGGGCCAGTAGATGGACTTCCCGCAGCAAGCGCTTGGCCTGGACACTCAGTTCTGTCCAGAAAAATGACACTATATCGAACAAGACTTGCCAAGAGTGGTTACAGGCCGGGCAGTTGAGGTCTAGTAGTATTTCCGCCTGGGGGTCGCATTCTGCCATTTGTGCAGCTAGTTGTGCGATTGCAACCGGTGGCAATTCTCTGTAGTCAACCGTAGCCCCATCCCGGCTTGCTTGGACAAGACAGCGCTGCATGAGTTGGGAGTTAGCCACACCAACCTCCTGACACCCCACAATAGCCGCCAGATCCCAGCTATTTGGCAAGCGAAATTGCAACTCCAACCCTTCCACCGCCAAAGAATATTCTTCTACTTGGGGTGCAACGGGTTCAGCAATGCGGATATCTGCCACGTTCATGCCAAATTCTAAGCGTTCCCAGCACTGCGGACACTCGGCAAACCCATTGAGCTTAGAACCAAAGGTCATCTCTCTGATTGTCAACAGATAAGCATCTCGCTGTCCAATACTGAGGGATGCTAGTTCAGTAGCCGTTATGTCTGAGCAAGCAAAGGTGAGGAGAGTCAGCGCTCGATCCAGAAGGTGCTGACTCTGCCCGATTTCCCAAATTTGCAGAATGTGATGAGCAGATAAGGGACGCATCGATTAGCTAGGTTCGAGGAAACTGGGTTCTGTTGGTTCGTTTACGGCGTAGTCGCGTTCCCAGCCTTCGTTTTGCAACTGAATGCTTTGAATGGCAACCGCATTCGCATTGGCATCGAGTTCCGGCATGGCTGTGAATTCCGATACCCAACAGCGAAAGACTTTGTATGAGATCGCAACTTGTCCCGCTTCGTTCATCAGTTCAATAATGATGTCCTTGCGAAAGTCTTTCAAAGACACCTCTGCACCCAAACCAGAGCCATAGTTCCAAACCTTATTCGCCCATTGTTCAAATTCTTTATCGTGAGTTACACCTCGTTCTAGGGTAATGGCTTCATATTTAGTTGCGCCTGGTGAATGGCGTTGGCTACTAGGATCTCCCCCTTCGCGATGACTTACTACTTCTGTAGTCCGCTTTAAAGCTCCAACTTTACTTACACCTGCAACATACTTACCATCCCATTTAACTCGAAATTTGAAGTTTTTATAGGGGTCAAACCGTTGAGCATTCACACTAAATTGAGCCATTATCTTCTCCTGTTGCAGTGATTTTAATTACCTTCTGCCCCTTACTTCTACCTTCTTTAAGCGGCACTTTCATTAGCAATTTGTTGGAATTTGAGGATGACAAATTCAGCAGGTTTAAGGGGTGCAAAACCAATGACGATATTGACAATGCCTCGATCGATGTCATATTGAGTGGTTGTTTCACTATCACATTTGACGAAGTAAGCTTCTTTAGGCGTTTTACCTTGAAATGCTCCCTGCTTAAACAAGTTGTTCATAAATGAGCCAATATTGAGCCGAATTTGTGACCACAAAGGTTCATCATTTGGCTCGAATACTACCCATTGTGTTCCCCTGTATAGGCTTTCTTCCAGATATAAGGCGAGTCGGCGAACGGGAACATACTTCCATTCCGAAGCAAGTTGATCAGCGCCAGCTAACGTTCTTGCTCCCCAAAGGACATTGCCATAAACGGGGAAATTTCGCACGCAATTCACGCCTAAAGGATTTAATTGACCGTTTTCACCATCATTCATCTTGTAGGAAAGTTCTCGTACTCCTACGACTGAGGCTTCTATGCCTGCGGGTGCTTTCCAAATTCCTCTTTGCGAATCAGTACGAGCAAAAATTCCAGCTATTGCGCCACAAGCAGCAAACTCCTCTGTACGATTTTCCTTAAGTGGATCAGCCATTTTCAAGCGGGGGAAATAAATCGCTGCATTGGTGGCAAGATCAGCCCCAATAGTGCCACGAAGAGTATCCACACCACTGACGGCATCGGAAATCTTCTTCCAGACTGAGGGTGGGTCTACAATCAAAAAGGCTCGCTTATCTTTGCAATATTTAGCTGCATTTGTCCACATGTCATTTGTTACGTCCGCTTTATCGTCCTGTTTTCGTGTGAGGGGAGGAATGCAGAGTAGATTAAATAAATCTGCTTTATCTAAGGCATACAGTCCTTTGCGATCGGCTTTTAAGGCATCAGCAGAAATTTCTGTATCGGTTATATCTTCACCGTCACTGCCCCCAGTCGCTGTAACATATTTTAGCTCCTTGGTTGAGGCATCAATTTCTGTGGCATCAGGACGAGCTTTAATAATACTTTGATCGCTTTCTGGAACATTAACTAAAGTTGATTCTTGTTCAATTACCTTTTTGTAAAAGCGAGCAGAATCAGGATCGATTGAAAGATTTCGGAGGGTTTCAGTCGCGGCTACTTTCTTTGATCCTGGTGCTTCTAATTCCTGAACCGTTAAATTGAATAATTTAGCGTCTTCTTCTTGGTTTCCACTTGTGCGCGTGTTATGGTCAACTACTGCTCGTAAAGCTTTGCCCCAACTGCCCTGACTAGCTGCTTCGAGTTTTAAGCTTTCTGTACCACTAGGAAGACTAAGAGTTGCATGAGGGGCATCAGTTGGAGGAGTTGCAGGAGGGGTATCCTTATAAACCCTGATGATAATGGCATCTTGACCACCATTTAGAAAATATTGTTGCACAGCGTAGCTCATGGTGCTTTGATTCCATAGCCCCCCGAATTGACGCACAAAGTCCCCAAAGTTCTGAATGCGTATCGGCTCATCTAGCTTTCCTTTGAAGGCGCGACCAATGAAGGCAGTAATAGATGTAGCAACACCACTAATGGTGCGAACACCACTGGGAATTTCCTCAACATAGACACCGGGATAAGTAGGTGTGACGGGCATAATCAATTCCTTGTTTTAGCGTGAGTTAATAGAAGTCGAGGGTGATAAAAGCGGACGCTAATTATTTTGTTAGTTAGCTTTTTCGCCAATATAAACACCCTTTAATGGCACTTATACGAATTGCGTGTTTTTTGCTCATGGATCGGTTTTCTCCTCCATTTCTTTTATTTTTTGCGTCAAAGCCACAATTTCAGCCTGCTGTTTTTTGACAATTTTTACCACGTCACTCAACGTTTTTCGGTGGTCTTGAGCAACTTTGGTAAGAATGGCGACAATATCTACAACTTTAATGGCTTGCTTGTCATTAGCCGTTAGTAAATCTGGGGTATCTTCTGCAATAAAACCAGCCTGGGGCGTTTTTGACTCATCTTCTGTGTAGATAAATTTAACGGGATTAAGAGTTTTGAGGATGGCTGAAACCTCCTGACTAGACAAGTCATTAATCTCTTCCTTTAGTGCCCTTGATGAAATTTGGTAAAAGCCGTTGCTAACAGCTTCACGGGTTAAAACGCGGTTAGAATTAATTGTCTCGGTAGCCAGCTGTTTTGCATAAATACTTGTCTCTACATTAAGGCTTTTAACATTAAAATCAACCTCAAGGTTACCCTTCTGTGCAGCCTTATCAGCTAACGTTGTTTTAACCTGAGTAATCTCTTCATTGAAGGCTTTTAAGTCTGTCTTCAGTCCATTAATTTCTATATCTACATAGGTTTTTACAGCTTTTTCTGTTGGCACAGATTTTTCGTTATCAGTGAGATTAGTTTCATTAGAAAACTGGTCAATCGTTAAATCTTTTAACTTAAGAAAATTTCCTTCTAATAGTGTTGCCTTCGCCGTACCGTTGATATCAAGCTGGCTTGGAGAATTAGGAACCCCAATGCCCACTTTGCCATCACGAGCGATCGTAATTCGGTCTTGGTTGTTGGTTCGTAGAACAAAGTTCTGGTTTTGAAAGCCTAAATTAACCGATTGAGTATTTCTCGCCAGTTGCAAAGCACTCCCAAAATCGGCTTCGTTGTTTGGGGTCAAACTAACAGCAAGGGCATTTTGAGCCGCCTCGACTTGAAATGTGCCGTTGAGCTGAAGCTGGGCGTTTTTTGTACCTGTATCGCCAATACTGATCTTCCCGTCAGAAGTGATCGCAATTCGGTCTTGATCGTTGGTTTGCAGGACAAGACTTTGGTTTTTGTCCTGATTGCCAATGCGATTAGTAACAACACCTTTTTGAGCGGTAATTGTCTGATCAAAGGAATATCCTACTAGGCTAGAAGCAGTGAATTGTACCCAGTTATCCCTACCTATTTTATGAATTTGAAAACTAACCTCAGCCGTCTGATTATTGTCATTATTTGTAAGTTTTAGCGCTCCTCCAAGAACGACACCTTGTTGAGCAGTAATTGGCTGATCAAAAGAATACCCTTCTAGCTCTCTGCTGGTGAAATTGAGTTGGCTATCCTGAAAGCCAATATTGACAGATTGGGTGCTCTGGGTTAGACCAAGAGTGATCGCGTCTTGAGTCGTCTCAACTTGAACAGTGCCCACCACATGCAATTGAGCCTCTGGTTGGGGCGTGCCGATGCCGACATTGCCATTAACAGCTAGCGTAGCACTTTGATTGGGCTGATTATAACCAATCCCTACTTTGCCCTTCTCGACAACAACTAACTGTTGAACGGGAAGACTGATACCAATGCCGATATTACCTGTGTCGTAAGTGATCGCAATTCGTTCCTCGCCGCTGGTTTTCAGAATCAGGCTTTCGTCGTTGTAATTCTCAATGCGATTGGTAACGACACCTTGTCGAGCCTTAAGCTGCTGATCAAAGGAATATCCTGTTAGGTTAGTTGCCGTGAACTGAAGCCAGTTTTCGCTATTCGTTTTATCTGTTTGCAAACTAACCGCAGCCGTCTGATCATTATTTGTAAGTTTTAGTGTTCCTCCAAGATTGAGCTTGGCATCGTTATCAGGGTCTATTCCAATACCGACATTACCATCAGCATTGACTAGGAATTGAATGGTTTGATCGCGATCCACGAAATGAACAATATTTAATGTGCGCTCGCTGGCTAGTCGATATCCAAAATCTACATTTTTCAGGTCAGAATCAAATGGTTTATCAATTTCTAACGACTTTCCTTCAAAGTTAATAGGCGGACTGGTAACAATTTTGGTTTGGATTTCGTCTAAAGAATCGCGAATGATAATTGCATCACCGATACCAAGTCTTTCAAATGTCTCTCCACTACCAGTTACAGTGCTACCTTGGCTAGAAATTTTTCCCTCAGCAGAGATAGGTGTAGGACTTTGAACATGCAATCTGGCAACTGGTTCTTTAGTACCAACGCCGAGCTTACCCGTGATATATCTCTTCTCATTTTTATCGTATTTACTGGTAATATATAGCCCAGACTGCACTTCTAGCGTTCCAGAAATTATTCCTCCTGCTGTATCTAAACAGCGCATTAAAGGTGGGAAAATTATCCGCAGATCTCGAATAGTTTTGGGTTCTTGTTCCTCTTGCTCTGGCTTTTCTTCCTCGCCCTTCACCTGCCCATCGAATTGAATCAATGCTAGGAGACAGTAATCGTGATGAATTCCCTTTGGAGGTTGAGGCAAAGGTTGGCGTTTTTGGAGTTCGGCTTGGCTATGAGGCCATTCAATATCATTCGTTGCGTTTCGGGCTGGAATCAGCCAATAATCTCCGGTTTTATAAACAGAATCCTTATAAAATCTAACTTTAATTCCTGTTTCTAACTCAATCCAATCATCCGCAATAGGAATCACACCATTGGGAGCATTTTTAACTTCATGACTCCATAATCTCACCTTGCTTGGATTATTAGGAATTGGCCCATTCAAAATTCGAGATTCATTGAATTCAATTTTGGTATCAAAGGCTCGGCTTAGGGGAACCATTACTCCTGGCTGCCCTTTTAATTCCATCTCCTCATTGCTAATTTCAAGCCACTGTCCAGCTCTGGAGGACATCCAAGCATCCTGACTTGACTTGCGAATCGTAATAATATTGCCCTCAATTCTTTCAATGGGACTGACAATGCTGCCATTATCACGCGACCATTTAAAGGTTGCTTTGTTCGTTCCATTGTTTCCTTTATTCTCGCCCTGTTCAGTCTGACTCGGCTCGTAAATTTCAACTCGATAGAGTAGATTCTCTAAGCGCTGATATCCGCTTCCATTCGACTGGCTTCCAGAGGAAGAACACAGCTTAGCGCAGGCGTTCATCAATGCTTGACGCTGCTCTTGCTGGGTGATAAAATTTCCCCATACTTGTTGCATCAAGGATTCCCATTCGGGGGCATTCAAGTTATTCAGTTGTTTATTGTCTTGAAAAGCTGTTGTAAGTTGATTTCCAGCTTCCCCTTCAACTTCTTTGATAAGTTCATCAAGCTTTTTCAGCTTAATCTGACCAACGGTTTTAGTACGAGTTGCTGTGTCAGAGCCGTTGAGTGCAACTTCCCTAATCGTAGGGTCTTCGATTGCCGTAATATGACGCTGCCAAACATCGGCATAGACAAGATAAATAGTATCCTTTTCTAAAGGTTTTTCAGGCTTGATATAATCGGGCTGTGTGTTGTAGGTTATCACCCGACGCAACTGCAATTTTTGCGATTTTTGTTGGATTTCTTCTACACCTTTCTTGATTTCATCCGAAGTAAAATTTAATGTAATTTCTAGGGTTTGATTATTAATATCTGCGATTTGAACGCTTGCTTTAAAGTCGGGATTATTCTCTGGTGCTATCTCGATCCACTGGGATTTGTCTAGTTGGCGACCATCTGCAATCAGTGTATTAACTTGAATGCGGTTAGAAGCTGTAAACGTTCCTTCCAAAGGAGTTGCTTCTAATTCACAGAGAGTACCATTAGCATAGAGACGACCAGGAGCGATCGCTAAATCGCTGCCATCTGGGGTTATACTAATTTTGAAGCTATCTCGATAGGGTTGCTCGGAGTCTCCTCCACTCGTAGGGACGCCACTAGCCGCACCAATCATATCCACTGACTGAGCATGACGCAGGTAGGCTTCAATATCAACTTGCTCGTTCCAATCTGAGTCCAGTTGCAGGCGACCTTGCTGCATCCGGACGCTAGTATAATGCTTTTCAGGTTGAAATGTAGACCGGGTAAAATCACCTTTCATTCAAATCTTTCCTCAAGTAATATAAAAAATACCGGCTTCTAAACCAAATCGCAAATTTTCGTCTATACTCGCTCGTAAATTTGCCTCTCGTTGGGGCTGCTTGAGGGAATTAAATACTCCCATTTCAGCTCCATCTTCTGCACCTGTATGAATTTCTGGAATACTGGCTTGACTGAGTTGGGCATAGCTTGGATTGCCGTATTGACTTGAAGTAAAGTTGGGTTGCAAACGCTCCATAATCAGCAATTTTTCTGCAATGTTCGGCAGTCCTTGATTGATTGATATCCATCGGCCGCTTCCATTTGTAAACTGCAAAATATCTCCCGAAGCTGTCCCCGCAAAGACATCTCCGGTGTTTCCGTTAGCCGTCAGGGTGGTAATATCAATTCCTTGTGAATCTGACTTGAGTTGCTGCCATTTTTTCTCCTCATGAATTAAACGAAAAATTTGCCCGTTAGCTGTTCCTGCGAATACAACAGGATTGGGAGTTCCTGTGATTTGAACTGGAACAATTGCCGTAATCACAAAGCTCGTTAATTCCTCATTTATTTCCGTCCAACCCTTCTCATTTAGATTGCAACAAAAAACACCGTTACCTGCTGTTCCAGCCCATAATTTCCCTTTGGCATCAATGGCCAAAGCCGTGATATACAGGTTAGTCAAGCCTGTGTTGAACGGTATCCAGCGATAAGATATTGTCTTGTTTTTCTCCTCGTGGCTGGTAAACTGGAATACGCCTCCACCGCTCGTCCCTGCAAATAGTTGCCCCGTGAAATCAACAGCAAGAGCCGTAATATTTAAATTCGTTAAACCTGTGTTGATTTTTTCCCAGTTTTCTCCTCTATCATTTGCCCATAGGATGCCGTTTCCTAACGTTGCTGCTAATAAATGATGAATATTGAAAGGCTGTTCCTTTAGGTTGCTGCTGAACGCTGCATTGACTTCCAAGATTGTATCAATGTTGATTTTGAAAGGAGTGCCTTGCGGTAAATTCTCGGCAAACGGCGCATTAATTTCCAGCCAATCTCCTTCTGACTTGCTGGCGTGGATTTTTACAATAATCCTAGTTTGATTGAAAGCAGTTATTTTGTCACCTAATTGTAGAGTTTCGTTAAAATTCGTGTCCTGTCTCCTGACGGTAATCCCCTGGCTGGAAATTGTTCCTATTCCAGCTTGTCCAAGCGCAGTTACAATTCGGGTTTCTTCCTCAATGCTAAGCGTGTCACCCTCTCGCACTTGAGAAGAGAAGAAAGTCCCCTTTCCTATCAGCTTCCTGCTGTCACTGGAAATTGTTCCTGTGCCCTGCCTTGCCCAAGCAGCTAAATGATTAATTGCTATATTAATCTTGGTTTCGATTTTTGTCCAGGTTTCTCCATTATTCTTTGAGCAAAAAATACTCCCATCTATGGCACCCACCCAAAGCGTATTTATTTGAAAAGATGTGGGAGTGCTTAAGTCTGTTTGGAATGAATGCTTAACTTTTAGCTCACTATTATTCAGAATTTCATTAATTTTTAGACTCTGATTGGCGGCTATCAGAATATCTCCAGGTTTGAGTTGTTGAGTGAAAGCTGTGCTAACCTCAGTCGTTTCCTGATTTGCGATCACAGTTCCAGTTACTGTAGTACCACTGCTGGAAATCGTGCCAATTCCAGGTTGCATGGAGGTAAGGAGTGCTGTGACATAGCGATTGGATAAGTTCCGAGTGACATCTTCCCACGGACGCTCCTTGTTTTGAGCATCGAACCGAAAAACGCCATCCCCCGCCGTTCCCAAGAAAACAAAGGAGTTGTCAAGGGTTGGGAGAATTTGAATCGCTGTAACGGCAGTGGGCACCCGTTTCAATGCTGCCTTCAACGCCATATCGGGTTGGCATTGATAGCGGCGGGGCGTGTGGGATGCTTCGGGGACATGAGAAAAGCGAATGCAACCCCTTTGATGCCGCATTACAATCACTTTTTCGGTGAAGATACTGTTGCTGGCTTCTAAATTGCGAACGGTTGTCATGCCTAAAACTGTGGTGGTTTTGATTTCAACCTCGCTGCCAGGGGCTGAGATGGCTTCCGGTTGTTGTTCTTTCCCTCCGGCTAGCCCTTTATCAATGATGCTGTCGGCAATTGACAGTGTTGAAACGGTATCGGTGAGGTACAGGGGGCCGCAAATACTCCGATAAAGCGTAATCTCTAAACGGGCGTTATCCCATTGGGTTGTGGGGGGCGCTGCTTCGGTGTCAGGTTCTGACTCGTGGGGACACCGCCAACGTTGGATGGTTTGCCACATTTGTGAAACTCGATTCTGTAGCTGCTGGAGGGCCGGTTGTAAGAGTTGAGTTGGGTTAAATTCCGAAGAAGCATTGCTTAACCCGACATCCCGGCAAATCGACTGCCACACCCAATTTAAGCAATACATGACTAGGGTGATCGCATTGAACCCCTCCTCGCCGTTAAGATCGAGAGGAGCGAGCCATCCGGGTTCCACGTAAAGTCCGCCCTGCTGGGGTACAAGTGTACAGTGGTTGATATTCAACCGCTTGAGATTACCGGCTAAAACAGTAAGTCTACCTTCCACCAGCAGTCCATCCAGAAGAAGTTCGCCCGGTTCTGGATGTTCTGCAATCGCAGTTCCCCGTACTGAGAGGTTACCGTGTAAGTGGGGACGACAGCCATCAGCCGCCAGAATCTGAAGCCGTCTCTCGGCAGGCACGACAATGGATAAGTCCCCTTCGTAGGTGCAATTATCTGCGATTAAGATAGTTCCTGTTTCTGCCTCATCTGGTTCTTCAGGGACGATGCCTAGATGCTCCCATCCTCGTCCCTTGAGACTCACAGGAGTAAGGGGTAATCCTTGTTTGGTTTCGTGAGAGATGAATAGAATTAGCGTTTGACCGGAATAAGCACTCAGATCAAACTGCATTTCTCGATCTAAACTAATGGTTTGTCCCTGCTCATCGCTCACTGTTCCTGGAGAGATAGCGATGATGGCTCGTTCGGGATTAACTAACGTAACGATTAGACCGTTGCTTTTAATCTCATCCGGAGTTGCGTTAGTACCAGGAAAATTTTCTCCTTTGTCGCCCTTATCCCCATTATTGGCGAAGTTTGACTGCAAGCTAGTATTAGTAAAAAATTTGTTTTGAACGTTGCTTCCATCAGTATAATTATCAACAATTTTGACTATAGGAATTTCTAACGTTGCTAAATAGATGCAATTGGGTTCAAAATTAGTTTGAGAATCCTCCTGATTCCATAGCTCAATTTGCCACTGTTTTCTCCAGCCCGTTGTTTTCCTTAAAACCAAGCGTTTGATTTCACCTTGATAAGGGCTTAAATCAACCGAGAAGTTATTGGAAATAATTCGCGATCGCCCTCGTTCATCGACAACCGTTCCTGCCGTAATCACGGCTTCTAACGTCCTCGGTTGCAGCTTAACCTCCAATCCCTGTACGATTCCCGGCTTAAACTGAAAAGACCGACAAATGCTCTCGTCAAACTGTGGGTTCGGCCTTTGCGAATTCAGTGTGAGATGGATGAGGGGGATAAACGTTCCGGGAGGATATTCATCGAAGGCGGTTTCCGAAACAAACTCAATCGGTGCTTCATCCGACGCACTTGCTCTCCTCGCAGAAGGGGGACGATAAAAAATGACAAGCCATCCTTTCGCGTCTTGAGTGAGGTTAAATTTTTCGAGAGGGACTATATAGTCTCTCTCAAGAAGAATCAGTCTCCCTTGGCGATCGACAGCCTGACCGGCAGTAACAATCACACTTGAGCTTCCCGGACGAACAATGACTCTCAACCCTTTACCAATGATTCCTGGGCTAAAAGAAGGACGAATTTTTTTCCGATCAAGGTGTATAACCTGAACGGTTGGAATCTGAATGCGAGCTAAAGGAATATGGGTAGAGTCTTTTAATCCTTGCCATGCTTCAACCGTTTGATTCCAGGTTTGAATGGCAGTCGCGAGGGGATTGGAGTCGGCTGAGGTGGCTTGTTTTACCTCCCAAATTAGGGGGGAGATGGAGTTTTCGGTCTCCTGGTTTTGAGTTGAAAGCGTTATGCGATCGCTATCGGGTTCATTGCGGCTGTAGGAACCGCCGCCTAAATCATCGCTAAATCCATAGGAGTAGCTGACTTCCACCCGCGTTGGCCAGGGTTGATGGAGAAAGGCAATCCGCCCTAATTCCGGGTCTACTGCGACAACTTGCGTGGGTAGGAGAGTATCATCAGTACTGCGATCGGATTCATCTGGGGGAATGCGCCAGACTGTTTTACCAGATTCATCTTCTTCTCCCAAACTATAGATGAGGATTTCTTCAGGAGGAATGGGGTTAGGTTGGCCGTTGACGAAGAGCTGTAAGACGGGTTCGAGATCGAAATAGTGAAGCCCCTCTAACGACTTTCCTTGCAAGCGCAACTGTCGCCGTTGTTTCAGTTCATCAGCCAGCACTTCACGGCGCAGGATACTCGGTACATTAATTTCTTGAGCCAGGGTAATGATATCTGTCTCCGTCTGGGGCTGGTTAAACAGGGGCGCATCATTCCCCAACGGGTTAAAGGTGTAATATTGTCCGGTAATTTCCGATCCAGGTCCTAGAACAGCACGCGCTGTACTGCGTTCAATAGGATAGCTGTATAAGCGCCAGACAAATAAGCCAATATTGACAACGCTATACCTTCCTCCCCGACGAATGGGGCGAATTTCTGCGGTATATGCCGCTTGTTGTTCAAAGGGTGTGCCGGTTTGTTGCAGGGAGTTGTTGGTTCGCAGATTGAAGGTTGTACTGTTGGAGCGAATATGGTTGAGGTTTTGGGTAGTTCCCACTAATCGGGCGAATTCTACCGCTCGTGCCCGCCATCCCATTACATCTTGTGTCAACTGCTCCAGCATAGCAGTCGTTCCCTTGCGCCGTCGATAGGCAAGGGTGTTCGCTACATAAGCCCGTCGCTCTTGCTGCCCGTAAACGTGGGAATTATCATCGGTGTACAGCTTTTCTACATCTAGTAAATCGCCAATGTACGGAACCGCCCATTCGGCACAAGTTTCAATGAACCAATTGTCATAAAGGCCGGTAATATCCCCTTCAATAGTCAGCAATTCTTGCTCAATCAGGGCTAGCAGTGCCCGCAGAGGCTCGCCTTCCACCGCATCCCGTATCTGATAGATGGCAGGAAGGAGTTTGTATAGGCGATCATGAGGAGATGTAGTCATTGGTAGCTAGGGAGAGGGGAAGAGGGGGAGCGGGGAGCGGGCGAGGGGCACAGGTACTTGTAGGGGAGAAACATTTGGGCGATTTGCTTAGTAAAAAGCCCAAGAGATTGGTATCCAAATGCTTCGCCCAATCCCAACGAAAAGTATTTTTTGAAACGGATTTGATGTCATAGTGTAGGCACGATCACAAGTTTGATTCCAGCAGGATTGAATAATAACAATTGAGCAGGGTACACTTGATTCGTCCGAGGGTCGGAACGAGCCTGAAAAGCAGGCAGGGACTGGACTAGCGCCTTACTGCGTCCGGAGGGATAAAGTGCATCTAAATCAACGGCAATTACTCCCTCAACGTTTTGCATGGTTGCGACCGCTTCTGCTGCTGTAACGTTTTGTCCGAACTGCCGTCGAGGGAAGGCAAAGGTGGTTTTGAGGGCAGTAAGTACCTTGTTTTTCACCTCTTCGGGTTGATAGCGGGGATTAATGAGTAATCGGGCTTCTAGGTTGAATAAAATGCGATCGTAGGAATCAATCTGTACTTGTTGCAGTGGATCTCTGGCTTGGTTGATCGCTTTTATTAAGTTGGTGTACAGGGACGATTCTGGGAGAACACTCTCTCCGCCTACGGCTGCAATCGTAAGGTGCACTATGTGATTTTCTTCGTGCCAGAGAGCAACGGCTTGCGCTTTACCAATTCCAGCAAAGCCTCGCGCAAAATCCTCAAAGTCGCCCAGTGATACGATTCGATCCAACGTCCGCACAGTGGGAGGCGCTTTAGCCCGCGCTTCTTCTAAAGATTCGGCTGGGGCTGCCCCGGTTGCAGGAATGGGATTGTTCACCTGTACAATCCCTTGGGGACGAGTTTTCAGCAAACTGAGACGAGTTGCGGCAATATTGCCATCAAGTCCAATCCCACTGCGGTAAGTGGCTGTAATATTTTCGTTACCACTGGGCAGACGCGCACCTTGAATGCCATCACCAAAGGTAACGGTTGTAGTACCATCATCTTCAATGCGGATAATATAGCTTTGGTCTTGGGGAGTAAGGGGATAAAGGGAAGGAACCTCCTGCCACAGCACGCCGTTAACCCGTACTTCTAACGTACTCTTGGCACCGCTTGCAGTTATCGTTGGTACATACGTTAGGGGCGGTTTTTTCAGGGCGAAACATTGGTTGGTTTGATGTCCATCGCCACTTCCTATCACTTCCTCGACGGTTTGGCCATGCGTTGCCTGCACGACATTGGCGTAGACTTGTACCGTTGCCGGATCGTAGCTATATTTCAGAGGCTGTTGCAGTGTTAGAACAGGCATTTGTTGGCCGGTGGGAGGCAATTGGATGTTCGCCACTTCACTGACAACCTCACTCTCTGCTGCTGCGGGAAGTAAGGTTAGCTGGGGGGAAACAACATCCTTGCTATCGCTACTTTCCACTCCTATCGCGTCGTACTGAGTTGTCCTGAGATTACCCTGAAATCCATCCTTGTCCATCACCTTCCACTGCTGATAGGGAATTGAGGTATTTGGCAATGAAGTTGGGGGTTCTATCAGTTGTACTACGTCCCGCCGTTGAACAGGTTTAGTTTCAAAGCCATCCAGGGACAATAAAATACCAATGCCGCCTACAAAAATGTTTTTAGAGCCGTGAGGAATGAGGATTGCCTGTACATCTATATTATTTAGGTTGGTATTGGCAGGTGTCCATAATTCACCTTGATTATCGGAATAGAAAACTCCTCTCTTGGATGTTCCCACCCACACCTTCCCATCAGCATCAACCGTTAAGCAACGAATCTCCAAATCCGTCAAATTCGTGTTAACTTGTTCCCAGCGATCACCGTTATCTTTAGAACGAAAAACACCACTACCTGCTGTTCCTGCAAAGAGATAATTTTGTGCGATCGCAACTGCTGTAATATTCCGATTAGTTAAACCAGTATTAACGGTGAAAGCCGTGCCTGGCAGCAAATCGGGACGGAAAGGCTCATCTACTGTAAAGGTAACTGAGTTGCTGTCAGGATTACTGTCTATGATAGTACGGCTTTGATCGGCAGCATTAATAATATCTCCATGTTGTAGCTGTTGATTAAAGTTACTGCCAATCCAGGTAACTTGGTTGCCATCACTAGAAATCGTACCCTTGCCCTGTCGAATCTCGGTGAATTGCTGCCAAGTGCTGCCGTTGTTGGTGGAATAAAATACCCCATCTCGCACGGTTCCAGCAATCAGTTCATCCGTGCATTGCTTCACTACCAGCGCTTGCACATCCGTACCAGTTAAACGGGTTGTTGTCCAGTTTTCCCCATCATCTTGAGACTGGAGCACTCCACCATTTATCGTTCCTACCAATAGGGTTTTACTTTGGGAGGTGAATGCGATCACACGGATATCGGTGTAAGTTAGTCCTTGCTCTTGATTAATTTTTTGCCATTGGTTCCCGCCATTGTTAGAGCGAAAGATGCCTTCAGTCGTCCCGACAAAAATCAGATCAGGTTGAGTAGAATCATTACTAGGTTTGGTCAATAATGCCTGAATTTCTTTTTTCTTCAAAGTTTTGTTGATGTTTTCCCAACTATCAACGGGTTGCCAATATTCCCCCTTGTCGAAAGAATGGAAGATACCTTCAGTTGTTCCTGCCCAAATGACGTTTCCTTGAGGATTGCTGGCGAGCGAGCGCACTTGGGAATTCGTCAACCCGCGATTTATCTTTTTCCATCGGATAGATTCTGGCTTGGTTTCAGCGCCCAAATGGCACACCCCGCCAATATCATTGAGCTGAACACGCAGGTGCTTACCACTGACAATGACAGTTTGATTCGGTTGCAATCCCTGAACGAACTGATTCAGGAAAACGGTATTTCCTTGAATTGGATCTTGGAAGATTTCTTGTTGGCGCTCGCTCACCGTGAGGCGTTCTTTAGCTAAATCCAATTCCTCACTACGACTCAGAACAACCGTCGATCTCAATTTAAACTTATCTGAGTGTTCTACTGCCTTATTCGGTTCAATTCGAATAATTTTGGCAGTCAGTCCGAAATCATTCTGAGTAATTGTAGATGTGCTTTTAACTTGGCGTACAGCAACAGTAAGTTGATTGTTATCTTGATTGATTGAGTTACCCTTATCGAGCAAAACAATCCAACTCTTCGGCAAAATCTGAGGATAGAGTGTATCAAAATCAATTTGGTTACTTTGAAGCTTGAAATCCGGCCATTCTTCTTTCTTATTTGTTTGAGGTGTGATACTATTTACTCGATTTTTAGTTTGAGTTTCAATGTCTGATTGTAAAAATCCTGCAAATTTGCTGCCAGCAAATAATGGTTTCTGCGCCTCATTACAGGCAAGTGCGGTCATATCTTGCGTTGGTAGACCCTCGCTAACCTGCGTCCATTGAACTGCTATTCCAGATATGAGGTAATAAACAAGACTTACTAACCATAGATCGAGCGTTTCAGAATCTATAAGTTGATTGTTTTGTAATTCTCGATACAATTTGTTGTAGCCAAAGATCAGGAATTCTTTAACTATTTTTACGTCATTATCGGTGTATTTTAAGCAAAAAACTCCCTGTTCAGTAGCCGCAAAAAGATAATAAGTTTTATCATAGTTGTATGTTGATAATGAACGAATTTTATAAATTTTAAATGTGTTTTTTTTATCATTTTGGCTGATGTTGATTGCTTGCCACTTGTTCCCTTGTGTTGAGGAATAAAAGATACCAGCATCCGTACCAGCAAAGATAAAACTTTCATTAGCAATGAGAGCAAATACAGCTCTTTCATTAAAGGATGATGAGTTGTTTTCTTCCTGCTGGATAAGGTTCCAGCTTTCACCATGATCTGAAGAGCGATAAAGACCTTTATCAGTTCCTGCAAAAAGGTAAGATTTTTTATATAAGAGAGAATACACTACATTATTGGTTAAATTTCTGGCGATCCAGTCGTTTCCTTGATTGTGTGAACGATAGATGCCCTCGTCAGTTCCAACAAATATATAGCTCCGCTCTACAGGCGTTGAGAGTTGAAAGGATGTTCCTAAAGGTATAACAGATGGTGTAAATGGATCGTTAATCGTGAGTAGTGTATCAGAGAAGACTTGTTTTACTGCAATGGTTTGAGGTTCTCCTTCTACATTGACAGTAATCGTGTTACTCGTTTTTAGTTCTTTTGTAAATTCAGTACCATAACCCGTAACTGTGGTGCCTTCGATGAAAAGCGTTCCTGTACCATAGGAATCCTCAGCCGTATAGGTTAAAATCGAACGCACAATACTGTTAGGCAGCCTGGTATTAACAGATTGCCAGTTGGTGCTACCTTGCCCCTCAACCCGGACATTCCCAGTATTAATAGGAACCCAATTTTCACCGCCATCTTTGGAACGAAAAACACCACCACCCGGAGTACCAGCAAACAGGGGACTGCGCCCGTCGGGTGCTGTATAAAGTGCCTGAATATTTAGATTGGTTAAACCATTATTGACAGCTTCCCAAGTGTTGCCATTGTCCATAGAACGGAAAATCCCTTTACCCGCAGTACCCGCAAATAAAACGCCATCTCGAATAATTAAACAAAGAATATCTGCATTAGGTAACCCTTTACTAGCCGCATTCCAGGTATCGCCATGATTTTCGGTGTGGAAGATACCTCCCTGAAGTAAATCAAGCTTACCCTTATCTGCGATCACTGCCAATTTAATCTCAGCAGGCATCTGTTCCCAATCGGGTGCATTATGCCCGAACAGGTTGGCCCGTTGACGGAAAGCGAACACTTTGGGATTGCGAAGCGGGGTTGTAATTTCGGGAAGAGATTCCTCCCACTGCACGAGGGTATATCCTGCCTGAGAGTTTTGTACGACTTCAGTCAGGGGAAGCAGATAAGTGTGAATTTCTCGCTCTTCGTCAATGAGTAGTACAAAGTCTCCCGCTTGCAACTGGGTGCTGATGCTGTTGAGATAGAGTTGACGAGTGTTGCTGGTAATTTTTTGGGGCCGAGTGGAACGCGGTGTTAGAGCATTCCAGTCAGCGTAGGCGGTAAAATTTTCACTGGTTTCAAAGGTTTGGGGGAGTTCATTCTTACTAGGGATACTCATAATTTGAGTCCCTTTAGGAATGGTTGCTACCCTAGGCGAACCAGGCACATCTTCAACATTAAAGGTGAGAAACGTGCTGGCAGCAACGCCTGGATTGAGTTCATAACCAATTGCCCGTGCTAGTTCTAAAACAGAAAGGCGTTCGGTTGCGGTGCGTAAATAGCCTTCATTGGCAATTCGTTCTTGGTAAAAGGTTAAGACATCCGCTACAACAGCCCAGGCATCTAAAAGTGCGATTGCAGTATCATCATTCAAGCGAGTGGTGAGTTTTTTCAGTCCCCCTTCCCGCGCAGGTAACTGACTCAATAACCGATTCAAAAACCCCCGATAATCGGCAATGCGATAAGCAATTTGCGATAATCCCGGACGGTTTTCTGGCTTTGGGAATGGATCGGGTGTGTAATTCATAAACCGCCCTCCAAGTTAAACTCGATTCTGCCGCTTTCCGGTACATTGGGGGTATTGTCTAAACGGGCAATTTCTAACCGTTCAAACTCAATTCTTCCCGTCTCTAGTTCTCCGGTGGCGGATTGCCCCCAACGCTGAAACAGGTTAACTTTCACCGATTCCACCCCGGATACTTGCATGGCTGCCGCTACCACAGGACTGAGATAAACGGTTTCACCAAAGCTGAAGCGATCGGGATGAAAGAATCCCTCTTTCCCGTTAACTAAAATCTGATTACTAAAGACATCTATCAAGGCTTTTTTCACGGTACTGCGGAAATATTCGGGTTTAATTTGTACCGTCATGGCAATATCAAGAGGGACAAAGCGAGGCGCGTCGATTTCAATGTCATGTCCGGCTAAACGAAACTCTTCGAGAAATGTCTTTAATTGTTGCTGGAATTCGCTATCAACCGGACGCCCTCCCTCTCGATCAACAGTGATGAAAATGGTGTGCCAACTTCCTGTCCAACGCCGTGTTGCCAGCGCTTTGTTTACACCGGGATAACGTTGGGCCATTTCTGCATAGTCGGCTTCCGTTACAGCCCGTCGCTGTTGCCGAAACGCTTGGGGCGCATAAAGGCGGGCTTGTTCGATGGGTTCGGGTTCGGTTCCCCCAAGGGCAGGGAGGGGATTCTGCACTCCGATAATGGCTGTTTGGATGTCTTCTTGGCGAAGTTGGTCTTCGGGTTCCAGGTTCTCAGGTTGGATTACAATATGTGCGATCGCTTCTGCACCCACGTTACCCGCACGACCATTGCCAATGCGGTAACAGGCATACAATGGAGTATCCGGTTGCGGCCTCCTGCCTAAAGTATTGTCCCCAAAACGCAGGAAAGCCCGTCCATCATCCTCTGCTTCTACCACAAAGTCACGAGCAAAGCGATCGCTGATTAGCAAATCTCGTTGCGGTTCCCAGCGTACACCGTTTTCCCCTAGCTGATTTTCCCAAAGTGCGATCGCAGGACGCGCATCTCGTAATTGCCATTGCATTGCCGCACTCGCAGGTGCAGTCGGATCGAAGGCTACCCATTGCCTCTGTCGATCTTGCACATAACCCTGCTGGGTGAGTGGCCCTTCTTTTAAGCGAGGGCGAAACCGTTGCCAACCTGGGTTTTCACGCAAATCTTCTGAAACAAGCGATCGCCCCGCATCCACCAGCACCACATTACCCCGTGCCACGCTAATCTCATTAATCGGTTTCCCCTGGGCATCGACGTTGGAAATATACAAATCAAAGGGCAAGGCATCCTCAACCGCCCAAGCAACCTCCACAATTTTCTCGCCATTGAGGGGATCGATTGTGTCTTCGATTTGAGTTAAACGCACCACATGGCGATGCTGCCGATTGGTATCCTTCTGTTCACCCGTCTCCCATCCCCGCACTTCTTCTAAAACCAGTACACTGTTGCGCGTGAGTCGTTTTGACAGCAACCCATCTTTATTGTGTAAGGTGACTTGAGTTGAATTTTTCGGCAAGTAGCATTGCTCGTTTCCCCAAGTGTAGAAGTGGATGGTCTCTAAGGAGTGATAGAGGGTAATGTCATGCAGAGATTCAAAAACTTGGGCACCCGCTTGCAATGCTGTGTTGAATTTATCGGCAGGAAGCACCGCATTGGCTAAAGTTGTTTTGGTTAAAAATCGCACACCAGAACAATTGTGCTGTTTGTTGGGGCCGAGTAATTTAATCCCATCTATTCCTTTCCTCTGGGATGTATTGTCCTGATTATTGAGGCGAATCACCACCCAAGCGCGTGCATTGCAACCCTCGTGCATCAGGTAATCCAGCAGACGAACGTGACGACGCACAGACACCCGTTTCCGTGCAGTCCCCAAATAAGCTTCTGTGGCTACAGCATCTTGGTAATAACTTAAGTGATCGGCAGCATAGGCTAAAAGTTCTACCAACATAATGCCCAAATCTGCCGGGTTGCGTTCCTGCCACTGCGGCATTGTCACCGCCAGTCGATCTAACATCAGGTGGCAGAAGCTGGCATAGTCTTTGGCGAGGTAATCAATAACCGGTGGAGGCGGTTCTTTTTCTGCTAGGGGTTCTGGAGATTGGCAGTCAAATTCACTAATTGCCTCCGTCCAAAAGGAAAAATCAATCGCTGCAAGTTGGGAGTCAAATCCTTCAGGAGGAGTTGATGAGGGGGAAGACTTTACCAAGCGCAAGGTATAGGTGGAAAAGTCACCGACTTGATCCACTCGCACGGTTAACATATTGGCAAAGGAACTCACGGATTCAACTTGTACTCCCTGCAAGCGAGTTCCACCGCTAATCACGACATTCTCTGCGGTTAAAGAAGCTAAATTGAGCGGTACACGCTTGTTTTCAGTTGATTCAGCAAGCGGGTGGATAAAATAAACGAGCAGTGTTTTGCGATCAGATGCTACCTCTAAGTAATCAATCCCATTTAACCGGGGGCGTCCATTAACCTTTGTCTCTCGGACAAGTGTCCGTCGCTGTTGATTATTGCAACGGTACTGAGTAGTCATGTCAAACCTCGCGAGTAAATTGCGCTACCTGTCGCTGCTGGTTGCGTCGAATCACGTACTGGACGGTTACCTCTAGCTTTGACTCCACCGTTTCAATGTCAATGCCTTCTACTTCAATCACATCGCCCAACCATTGCTCTAATGCGCCCTGAACTAAAAACTGAGTTGCTGCGGCTAATTCGTTGCTGTTGGGCGAAAACAACAGTTGGTACAACCCACTGCCAAAGTCTGGGCGATTGACTCTCTCTCCCGGTGAGGTGAGGAGAACTTGTTCGACTAACTGACGAATGTGCGTTGCCATATCCGTTTCTGCCACCCGTCCGCGTCCATCAATTTGCAAGGGATAGTTAATCTGCATGGTTACATTCCCCTAACGCGAGTTTGAGTGAGAAGTACAGTAAGCGGCGTACCAGTAGGAACGCAGATTGCCTGACTATCTTGTATCAGAACAGACATTCCCATTACCCTGACTCGCAGTGCTGCCACCACCCAATTGCCAATGATGCAGGGGCCGACGTTAGCAGGTGGTGGGGGATTGGCACAACCGGCAATCGCATAAGGGGGGCCTTGCGTTGTCACCGGCATTCCCATCACCCGCACTCTGGGATTGGGGACGGTAGGCTTTGCTTGTCCTCCATGAGCGCAAATCACTGTAGAACCAACGTTGAGTAGAAAACCAGGCATGACAGCACCTCCTTACATCACTTCCAAAGCACCGTTATTCACATTCACGCCTATCGGAGAAAGCTTGATATTAGCGATGGGATAACTCAGTTCAATTCCCGACGATGCAATCTTGACATTAGCTGGCGTACTACTCATTTCAATTCCCGACGAGCTAATCTTTGCTGTTGCTGGGGTGTTTGCGATTTCAATCCCAGAGGAAGTTGTTAACTTTACTGTTGCTGGATTACAGTTAAGTTCAATACTATTAGCCGTCAGTTTAATTTCAATAGCACTTTCCTTGAGTTGAATACTATCACTCGCAATCGTAACCGTAGAGGATTCCCCATTCTTCAATTCAATGGTTTCTGCTATGAGTTTAGCCGTGGTCTTGTTGCTATTATTTAGTTCGATGCCATCGGCATTAAAGACCATTTTTAGTGGTTTTTCTACTATTGGCTTATCAACTTCAACCGTCAACCCTTTGTTATTTCCTAAATTACTTAAAGTAATCGTAATTCCATCCGTTTTAAACACCTGTACCTTAACTGGATCATCAACTTGGGCATTTTGAGGCAATTCATTTTCCCCCCAAAAACAACCACTCCAAATCGGATAATCGGGGTCGCCGCCTTCAAATTCCACCCACACATTGGCATCAACAGGTGGAATGGTAAAAAAGCCAACATCTTTGCCAGCATACGGAGTGCAGGGCAATGCCCAACTTTGGCGTCCCTCTCCAAAGATTGCCGGAACGCTAACTTGAATTCGACCTAAATTTAAGGGGTCTTTGTTTGCCGCTACTTTACCGCGATATTTGCCGAAAAACTGTTTCATATTGGCACCCTTTGTGTTGTGGTTCCGAGTCCTTCGCGGGTAATGGTAAAATTCTGCTTATATTGCCCCCTGCTAATTTTGTGGGTGACGCTTTTGACGTAGTAGAAGCCGTCATAGCTGTATCCTACCCCTCGCAAACCCACCAATCCTCGTAATTGCAGCAGCGCCCCGTATCGCAGGGTATCGAGTTCCCCTGTAACTGTGACCACATCATCCACAGAGCGGTCGGTTATCGCTTGGGCGTGGGCATCTGCCTGGGCGGTTTCTCGACCAGTTTGGCGAAACTGTCTGAGGCGTCGATGAGTTTGCTGAGTGAGTGCGGCTTGCTTGGCTAATTGGGGGCGATCGCTGCTATATTCCTGTACGGGTCGAATTTTGTTCGTTTTGCGGTCTTGAACGCTTCCCTCTACGGCTGTCACTGCAAGGGCATTATTCTGAAAGTTGATTGAGTCAACATTACTGAAGGAACCCATATTAACGGTTAATGCCTTCTGGGCTTGACCTTGGCGCTGTGGCGGCCCCCAGTAGGCGATGTTACTACCGGATGCGGGGCCGGGCATGACGTAGAAGACGTAAGCAAAGCGTTGTGCGATCGCTCTAAGATACTCTAGATCGGTGCCTTGTTGAGAGGGAATCCGTTCATTGCGAGTCGGTTGATCTCGCAGGGGGGGATTCACCACTTTGGGAATCAAACCGTATTTGGAATAATTACCAATTAAAAGACGAGCGGTCGTCGCTTCATCCTGGGCAGTGTGTTCCACTGATTTCTCTTCTAAATCCATCATGACGCTGACATCTTCACCCGTAATGGTGAACGTGGAACCCCCTGGTGTCATACTCGGTGAAAACTGCTGGTTTGTAATGATGCCATCCATCAGGACTTGAGCATTAGCTCCTAACGTCATGATTAAAATTACCCGATTAAAAACATTTAACAAAGGATTTTTTAGCAGTTGATCGTCCTGCAAATCATTGCGTCCAGCGCGACCCACTTGAAAGATAACTTGAAAACCAGAAGACCCTTCATCACTACAATTGACTTCAACACTTTGAATCGCTTCCATCAGCAACTGAGGAGCAGGTTTAGGTTGATTAGTACCAATTAAAAGAGTGAGATTAATTCCCAGCGGCATTGCAACCTCCTCAAACCTGCGGCATTGGAATTCGGATTGTCTTTCCAATTTCAGCGATGAGTTCGGTTGGATTTAGGGTGTTATTAGCATCACACACCTGCCAAAATTGCTCAGCATCACCCAGCGTATTATGAGTAATTAAATCTAAGCGATCGCCTTCTACCACTATAACTTCTTGTAATAGTGGCATCGCTTGTCCTTGCGCTAAAAAACGACGGCGTTTGTATGCGATTTTACCCCCATCAGCGGTAGTGTATTGCGCTGTTTCTAAGTTGTAGTAGCGGCTAGTATGCTCAAACATAATCTTTAAATTAAGTAGGGAGTCAAAAATGAATAGGTAAATGTCTTAAAGACGTTGATTAATATTGACACCTGTGAGGGCAGATGGATTGCTAACACTGCCTTTAACTGCCATACGTTCTTTACTTTTGTGATGTGCCAGAAATAATTTAGCTCCCGGTTTTCCCCAGGGTAGATCGTTGTAGTTCAAAACTCGCAAACTGAGGGATACCTTGGCCCGAATTGGGTTGAGGTTAACGTCATACGCTTCTTCAGTAATACTGAAATCAGTTAGACGAACAGGGAGTACCCGTTTATTACCCCACACGAGCAAAGTCATAGGAGCTTCCATTGGCACCATTTCGGTCATACCCTTCTCTGATTGCTGCATATTGGAAACTACTTGTGTGCTTTGGGGATAAATTAAGGTTTCCAATGCAGAGAGTTGAGGATAGATACCCAATTCAACCGCGTTTTTTTCAGCATGTTCAAGTTGATCAGTCGCATCAAGTTCAACATCGAGCTTGATGGTTTCTACAGGCATTCCTTTTACGCGCAAAGCTTCAGCTTTAGCACCCTCTTCTCCATCTCCACTCGCTACTTGCGGCTTTAGGGTTCGTGTCAGGGTTTCTGGATTGTACTGGAATGTGACTGTGCTGACCACCCTATTTGTAGATGAATCGACAGTTACGATCGCACCCTTGGGTAATTTTGGGGAACCAGGGAAAGTCGTCACGAGGCAGTAATCCTTCGCTTATAAATAGGGCTTTTATCGTGCTAAAAACATGGCTTGTCCACACCCTAATCATTACAGATAATCATCTGCTTATTTTTTAGTCAATTATTTGGAAATTGTCCAGATAAAAGCTTAAACTTGAGTTTGATAAACAGTTTTGATTCTGAATCTAGACTATATAATACCTGATTGCCACTTTACAATTATCCTATTATATTTTTTATCTATATTTTTCCTCAAAACTTAATATTATTTTTATTTTTTATCTATATTTCCTATCAAAACTTAATATTAGTTTATTTTACAGAATTATATTGGTGTTTCGATGAGTGCGTTGTATAATTAGAAGCATTTGATGTGGAGACCGGATTATGCATTCGATCATCTTCTTGCTGATTGTAGTTCCTGTTACTTTGGCATTTATTCTCGGGTTTATGGCAAATTTGCTTCGTACACTCGCGGAACTTGCTGACGAAGTGCCAAAAAAAGCTACAAGTTTGGCTTCTACTTCAGGTGAATTATCTAACCCAGGATCGAGTGGTGAAGCCATTGAGAAAGCTAGGGCATAGCCTTCTTCTGTCACTCTCCGAAGAAATTTTCCATTTCTGAATTCTAGAGCTTTTGTCTACTAAGCGATCACCAGATTTTTTTTCTAAAAATAAATACAACAGCCAATTTTTTCTAATAGGATAGCTTGTATTAATCGATTGATGAAGCTTCTATAGATTGCCCTCCCGGAAAGTGACAAAAGAGGAATGGTGTGATCGCCTCTCGGGAAGAGCCAGTCTCTCCCTCTTTTGTCACTTTCAGCAGAGAGAAATCTGAAATTTTATACTAAGGGCTTTTTACCAACTAGGCTATGTTTCAACATTTTTCTTAGGAAAGCAATTGCTAAACCGTGCATTGGGAAAGCTTCTCACCCTTTAACTTATATTTTTCTCTCATCAGGGTAACAAAAGATGACTAAACCCTTTTAGAAAACGTTCAAGTATCAGAGGATTTTTGGGTAGATGAGGGGAAACAGGAAACTGCATCGCCTAATTTAAAACCCAATTGTTCTTCAATGGTAGAGCGCAAGTCGATTTCCGAGGGAAATGAGATTCCCAACCATTGCTGGAGGTGTTTTTGAGACCAACTGGCAAATAGGGCAAAAGGAGATACTAGCATAATAATGAAGTGGTAGACCACATTTGTTGCGATAACTGTTTGGTCATTGGGTTGAGCATTTAGCCAACTCCAAAATCTCCAACCACTACGAAAGCTAGCAACCCAAAGCCAAACAACAGAGGCAACTCCTAAGAGTGCTAGTAAAAAAACCAGCCTAACCATATTCCCAAGGAAGCCGAGGCTTTTTCCAATAGCATAACCATAGGAAATACTCTCGTCTTCACTCCAAGTAACTAACGATTTATTCGATCGATAAGGGGTAAGGTTCATCATTAAACTGTTCCATCGATTTTCTTGAATTCTATCACTGAATTGCTGTTAATTCTTAAATTCTAAAAATTTTTAGAGCTTACACACAACCTCTAGAGGTTGTGTATTATAGCAACCGCCTTGGCGGTTAAGATACTAGGTGTAGGACGGGTTCCATCGCATCGCGTAGACAATCAAACTGGTCGAGTTGCGTGGCGTACCGACTTTTGAGCCAAGACCAGCATCGCTCAATCTTATTGAAGTCCGGTGAATAGCTGGCAAGTACAGTAACTGGCGACCGGCTTCCTGAATCAGTTGCAAGGGTCCGCCCCCCTTTATGAAAGGTGGCATTATCCATGACCACTACCTGCTCCGGTTTCAGCATCAGAATCAGACAAGTTTCTAGCCAAATCTCAAATACAGTTCGATTACAGGCTCCTTCGATGGGTATTGCGGAGCCATCAGTTACCCAAGGCATTGGACAGCGGCAATCATATTCACTCGCCCCTATCGTCGTCCTAACTTCAAGGCATCAAACCGTTGTCCTCTCTCATTCCAGCCATAACCGTAGTCTTCAAGGGTTGTCCATGCCTGCTTCATCCACATAAACAATCGTTCCATCTGCCCACTTAGCCAACTGCTCTATGAAGGTTTGCCGTTTTGATTCATCCCGCTCGAGGTAGCCGTAGGTCTTTTTTTCGCGTGAACCCAATTTTCTTCAACGCTCGTGAGATTGTGAGATCTGCGCTTCGCAGCAGCGCTTCGCTATCACTAATGTCACCCTGCCATAGTTGCGCCATCTCCACCTGGGTTTTATCTCCATGAGTCTTGGCAAATGCCCGAAACTCCTCCCAGTCGAGGATGGTTGTTTCCAGGGGTCCGTTAGGCAATGCCATTACATCTCCCGTTTGGGCTTTGCACTGCAACCATAGGTTGATCGTGTTGCGGCTGAGATTGAACAGTTCACTCGCTTCGCATTTCTTCAGGCCATCTAACTTGATCGCTTGGATCATTTTCTGACGAACGTTTCTGCACTGTGGTCGCCTAAGACCCAGCCTAAAATGCCTTACTTGAAGTGATGAACCGCCGTCCACAGCCAGATTTTGTTTTTTTTGAACCGACAAAGGTTTCTAATTCATCTAGCTCACCTACCAGGGGCACAGTCTCTGGTAGGTGAGCATCAGGCAGCAGTTGTCCCACGCGCTTGACCCAAGTAATCACCGTCGTGTGATGCACACCTTTGACTCGTTCGATACCCTAAAAGCCCATGCCGTTAACATACATTTTCAGGCATTCTCGCTTAACTTGATCTGAGTAACCTTTCGCTGATTCGTAGCTCTCGATGAATTGGCGACCACAAGCTACACAAATGTGATTTTGTTTACCTTGTTTCTTCCCATTTTTACGGATATGGGTGCAACCGCATTCCGGGCAATGCATCCTCAATTGACCTCAATTTATATTTCCATTATGCAACGGCCTCTGCTCTATCAGATTGCTTATAAAGGTGCGTCTTAGTATGTGAGGATTGAGCTTTTTCAAACCAGATTTTAGAGCATACTTTCTTACAATATTCTCCACTTCCCAAGTCATCATTGCACCTCTCTATCCGATAAAGACAGGTGCATAGCTACTAGCAGGCGATTGATATCGTAGGTTATGTAGACAAAGCAATCGTGATTCCATTCCTTAAGTGTGCCGCTACGTGCTAAAAAATGCCATCTGTTACCCACCCTCA
Organism: Leptolyngbya sp. FACHB-671; assembly: GCF_014695745.1. Classification (NCBI taxonomy): domain Bacteria; kingdom Bacillati; phylum Cyanobacteriota; class Cyanophyceae; order Leptolyngbyales; family Leptolyngbyaceae; genus Leptolyngbya; species Leptolyngbya sp. FACHB-671. Next base: position 83,677 of record NZ_JACJOV010000010.1, read on the forward strand.
CGTCCACCCTCGTAACAACTAACGGCACACTCACGAGCTAAAATATGCTATCAATCCCAACGCCGGCATATCAATGGCCACAGAGAACAAGCGAATTGTCGGGTATTTGCCCAAGGACTATTACACCCAGTTGCGTGAGTACATGGAACGGGAACACATCAGCGAGAGTGCAGCACTGGTGCGAATGGTGAAGCAATTCTTTGACACACCCAACGCACACCCGGATGTAGAAGCGGAGGTGGCCGCATTGAAAACCCAAATGCAACAAGTGCTTTCGAGGATCGGCGTTTTGGAGCAATTAGCACAAACTCGCCCAGCACAGCGCAAAGGGAGCGCATCCCAACCTCATCCCATGTTGCAATCCCTTAGCCGTGAGGAACTTGCACGCAGAATGGGGGTGAGTTCAGAACTGCTGTTAGATGTGGCGAGCAAAGGAGAAACTGAATTTCAGCAATGGTGCAGACACCGAGATCCGGGCAAACGACTTTGGAGACGGGAAGGAGAAATGTTTCATCCCGTAGAAGAGTGAGTTTAGGAGATTGTGGGGATGGGCGAATTTGCTGATTTGTAGGCAGTCATAATTGTGTAAGAATGACTTTCTAGAAGAATACTTCTGATAAGTAAATGAGCCGCCTGAGTGTTGCCCCCCTGGTGTTGACGACACCCCCCCCACTCACCCTGCACCCCGCAGCGGTGTATCTGGCCCATCTAGCAGCGGGGTCTAGACCTACTATGGAACAGGCTCTCAATACCATCGCCCGACTGCTCACGAATGGCCAGGGGGATGTTTACACCCTCAACTGGGCAGCCCTGCGCTATCAGCACACCGCTGCGATCCGCACGTCGCTGATGCAACAATTCGCCCCGGCAACTGCCAATAAAATGTTGTGTGCCCTGCGCCGAGTGTTGAGGGAAGCGCTGAGACTGGATTTGATGGATGCAACTGACTATGCCAAGGCTGTGGACTTTCCCAGCATTAAAACCAAAAAAGAACTTAGAGGTAGGGCGCTCAGTCCCCATGAAATTGCTGCCCTGTTTCAAGTTTGCCAGGACGACTCCACCCCTACGGGAGCTAGGGACGCTGCATTAATTGCTATCCTACGCGGCGGTGGGTTGCGTCGGGCAGAAGCGGTCAATTTGGAACTGCGGGACTTCACTGTGAGTACCGGGGATCTGAAAGTCCGCGATGGCAAGGGAGGGAAAGACCGCACGGTGTATCTGTCCAGCGTGGCAGTCACCGTGGTGGAAGATTGGTTGACGATTAGAGGGAAGAAACCCGGCCCTTTGTTATGTCCCATTCGTAAGGGGGGAAAGATACAGCCCAGACGCATGACTCCCCAAGCAGTGCTTTTGATTCTCAGGAAACGTGCCGCTGAGGCGGGGGTGGAGTCGTTCTCGCCTCATGATTTTCGCAGAACGTTCTGTTCAGATTTGTTGGATGCAGGGACTGATATTGTGACGGTACAGAAACTCGCGGGTCATGCTTCACCTGTGACAACGGCTAAGTATGACCGGCGGGGTGAGGAAGTCAAGCGTAAAGCGGTGGAACAGTTGGGCATTCCCTACACTCGTCGCCACCTTTCTTAATCAGAGTGCAATTAAGTGTCAGAGTAACTTGATATTTATAGATATGACCATTAGGTATCAGGCGATAGCCAGCCTCAATGATTTGTCAAACATCTCTGCCTTATCTTCCTTGTCTCCCCTGCCCTGTCAACATTTCACGTCTCCAATAAAACTGCTATATGATGAACCTACCGTTAGAAAATCTGCCCCATAGCCATAGGACAAGTGGGTGCTGGGGATCAATTGGGAACAGTTCAAAACGATAGAAGCACGGTTGCATTACAACCGGGAAGTCAGGCTGAGTTATTTATCAGACGATTGAGAGAAAAGAGCTATATAAACCCAAAAGAGTGCCTGAAGTCTAGTTTTGCCGGCTAAACAGCTACAGATTTTCCACTGGCAAGACGACGATTATCAACAGGTTCATCGGCCTAATTTTTTCTTTAGACAAGGCTTTCTTTTGGGTTTATGTAGCAAATTCTGACCAATATGATGCAGTGAATGAATTTGTGCTGGTTATCCCCTCCTCCAGCTATTTCTGGCATCTGGAGTAAATAAAGCGGTTCATTTTAACCAGAGGCTAAGTAGCAAGAACAGCCTGACTGCATTCAATGGATAACCAGAAGACCAGAAAGCTGGTTTTCTGGTCTTCTGGTTTTATTCCGGTTCTCCAAATCTGGCTTTTAGCGCTTCAACGATCACGCTTGTCATTGTCACACCCGTGCGTTTAGCCTCAGCTGACCAATGCCGGCGTAACGAGACAGGCACCTTAATACAGAGGTTGACTTCCGGTTGCGTTGCCGCTTCTTCAACTTCTGTTTTTCTGGGTTCCTGGTTTTCTGGTTTTCTGGCTTGCTTGATTAAATCCCCGTATTTACCACTCATTTGAGTACCTCCATAATTTCGTCACCGAGCGCTTGATAATCGGCCCAGGCTGCTTTAATGCGTTCTTCGTTAAGATCCCGAATTGGCAGACCCGCCAGTGCTGCTTTGGCAAACCCAACAGTCCGACGAATCATTGTTTCAAATACGGGCACCCCTCCATCTTTGAGGTCTTTACGCATCAGCTCTCCCTCACGGGATGGGTAAGGGGGAACAATCGTTAACAAAGCTCGATACTGGGCAGTCCCTAAATCGCGAGCGGTTTCGAGCATGGGCTGTAGGCTCAAGACATCAGGGGCTGTCGGTAGAACCAACAAATCACACCCCTTAGCAAGTTCTTTTAGATCGTCTGAGTTAGGACGCGCTGGCGTATCGATGATCACGTAGTTTGCTCCAGGGACTAAGCGCATCGCCTGCCGTTCATCAGCAACAGTGAAGGGTAAAGAGCCACGAGACGCCCACCCGACTGAGGTGCGGTTAGGGTCACCGTCAACTAGAACGGTTTTTCCTTTTTCGCTAAAGTAGGTTGCTAGATGGACAGCGGTTGTACTTTTGCCGACCCCCCCTTTGTACCCTGTGACTGTCAATATTTTCACGATTGTTATCTGGCTATTTGGTTTTCTGGTTTTCTGGTAAGGCAGATATTTGGATATCTGGTATTCAGACTCAGATGAGGCTGCTCACAAGAATACACACAGATGACGCAGAAGCACTGCTGAGCCTAGTATAACCAGAAAGGATGTTTTATGGGTATCTGGTTTTCTGGTTTTCCAGATTCTTATCTCCAATACCAAAAAGGATGCTTGAATTGAAAGGCGCTGTACAGATTCAACCTAATTGCTGTCCTCTAATTTCTTCTCATTAGCTTTGAGGACGTAGAAATTTAACAAGGCCACGCCCATGCGTGACCTCGTTGAGCGCTGTGTTCTATGGCCGGCTCCGTCTCAGCGCTTTATCTAATGCCCAATTGAGAAGGTCGATTTGTTCAGCTTCATCTGCCTCAATGTCAATTTTTCGTAGAGCATTGCGGTAGGCTTCCTTGATTTCAGCCTCGCTGCTCAGATTATGAACCTCAAGCAACTGCCAGCAACAAATCCTGGGGATTGAGCTAGGAAGTGCCCCAAACTCTAAGCCAAGATGAAACCGCACCCATTGCTCTGATTTCTCGGAGTTGTCCCGCTTAAGCGCGTCGAGATAATCTAAGAGCTGCTGGAAATTAGCGCGGGTTTTCTTGCCGGCGAAAATAGCACCTTTTAGCCAATCATTAATGAGAAAAGTATCACGCCCATACTTCTCCTTAAAAACTTCCCAAAGTCTGTCGGGAGGCTGATTTTTGGTATAGCGCATTTTGCGTTGGGCGCGAGTATACTTCACTAGCTCACGGGTTTGGGGGTCAAATATCTCTCCAAACTCTTTCTCATAAGCACCGGGTTCTACATCTTTTTCACCACTGAATTCATAGCCGCAATCTGGGCAAATTCTCACAAAGTTGTGGCAAATACAACCACAAACTGGACATTCCTTGGTTCCGACTTCGCCCTCAGCTTTGGGCTTTGGTTCGAGGGTAATTTCCCAATTGCTAGTGAGAAATCCTAAGCGCTTGATATTTCCCCCAAAATCAAGGAGCAAACAATCGTCTTTATCCAGTGCGCTGCGGATGCCACGACCTGCCATCTGCACGTAGAGGGCACGAGATTTTGTGGCACGGGCAAGAACAATGAAGCTGATAGACTTCACATCGAACCCTTCAGTTAAACAGCCGATGGATGAAATACAGCGCAGGATGCCGGTCTCTAGTTGCTGATAGATTCGTCGGCGCTCATCAGTTGGAGTGTGGGCATCAACGTGAGCGCAGGATATACCTGCATCATTGAGCAGCCGGGTTTGTAGAATGGATTGTTCACGGCCTGCGTTGAAAATGATGCCGGTGCGCCCATTAGCCCGCTCTAACAGTCGCTCAACGACGACTTGGGGGACTTGGGAGCGAATGAACTCTTTCTCCATTTGTCGTTCCTTGAAATCCCCTTCGCGGTTAGTTTCGAGTTGACTGATGTCGGCAACTCCGCCCTTGGCAAAGTAGCGAACGCGAGAAAGATACCCGCGCTTGATGAGCCAAGCAATTGATGGGCCGCGCACGATGGCTTGATAATGCAATCCAAAATACTCTGTGTGTGGTTTTAAGCGCCAAGGCGAGGCGCTGAACCCTAAGTGAATCGCCTTGGGATTGGCTTCCTTTATCCGCTTATACTCTTTGTGAAATGCGACTGAATGGCACTCATCAACAATGACAAGGCCAATGCCGCAAGGGAGTGCATCTCTTCTTCTGATTAGGGTTTGGATGCTAGCGAGTTGCAGAGGTCGCTCAGTATTTTCTGGGTAGCCGGCTTTTATAACCCCAATGTGTTCTCGCACAACTCCTAAGTTGCAAAGGGTGCTGAGACTCTGCTCAATTAAAAAATCTCTATGAACAATTATGAGAGCGGCTCGGCTTTTTGATAGTGCGTCTTGGGCAATTGAGGAGAGTACCAACGTTTTGCCACTGCCGGTGGGTGAGTATACCAAAATTCGCTTAACCCCTGGTTCACCCGACGATGGTTTGATGAGCTGGTAGATTTCACTCTTCATTGTCTTTTGGTAATCACGCAGTTCTAGGGCTTTGCGGTGGTTTTGAGGGGTGAAAGATTGCAAAAAGTCAAGCTGAACGCCGTCGCGTCCGCCTGTTGGGAAGAGATGAAGTGACATATTGTTTAAGTGGTTATTGTTTGGTCGCCCCGTTGGAAGCGGGGTTTTTCTTAGGCAAGAATCGGCTCGGCTTCCCCTATATCTCGGAGAATGGCCGGCGGTAGGCGAAGAAGTGCCCATTCAAAGAGCTTGCCAATCGCCCTAATCGGAGTGCTGGCGAGTATGGCCATATAAGTGCGTGTGCCAAAGCCGTCGCGGATGTAGGCAAGCTCGGCTATAACATCTACTTCTTCGCCGGCAGCTATCTGTGCAGCAATATCCGGTAGCCAAGTTTGCGCCACAAAGCGGGCGTCCTTACTCAGCTCTGAGGGTGTTAGTTTTCCTATATAGAAGCTATATAGGGTTTCTAACACCCCCTGAAGTTGGCTGAAACCCCCATTAGAGCTAACAATTTGGCTAACACGAGAGCGCGAGATGTCGGCAAGTTTTGCGACTGCGCCAGTAGTCACTGCTTTGCCGGCCTTGAGCAGATGCCAGCCAGCTTCAATCACCGCTAACTTTGTCTGCTCACCCTTTGGTGCGGCTTCAACGCAGATGTCAGACGCAGCCATGACCTCGACTGTGCAACCAGGAAATGCCCGCTGCAGCTTGGCAACGACTGAGGCGTCATAGTCATCGCTAATTAACCAGCACGTCTTTGCCTTGTCTGTGCGGTTAGCTCGTAGCCGCCCAATTGCTTGAATCACTTCAGCTACAACTTGTCGATCTACCCATCGCCCGTAACTGATGCTGTGGCCGGTTCTGGTTTTTGGTGTGATGAGCCGTGAAGGATGTACCCAGTCGCCCTTGCTGCCGGTAAGGTCATCGGGTCTGACTGCATTGCCGGTGAGCGCTTGGTACTCAGCGGCCATCGCCCCAAGGTTCGGCACTGGCAGGCCCTTAAGTATGAGATGGTCAGCATCCTGGTAAGCGTTAGAGCCGCGCGAGTCCTTATGCCAATAGCCTTGTCCCTCTGTCGCGTGTACCTTAAAGTCAATAACAGCGGGTTTTGAAGCGGTGGGGTTGGCTTGAAAAATCTGCTGTTCGATGGTCTCACCAAGTTTTGCTAGCCTTTCAGTCTGCGTGTACTGGCTACCGGCTTCCCGGTTTCGTCCACACTTGCCGATGCGATTGACAACTTTAAGCGTCAAGTTTTCGTAAGGTTTGCCATCCGCCGGCGCATCTTCAGCGACCATCTCGTAGGGTAGGAAGTCGTTAGTCTTCGCACCAATCTTCATGGCTAGGTCGCCGGTGGATAAAGTCGCATCCAACCACACATTACCGGCCATCGCCTCAGCCACGCGTGGGTAGTGGTAGTTACGGCGGGTAACTGTAAAATTCCAGTTATGGTCGAGGGTTACACATGAGCGCTTATCGGTATCTGTGAGCGCCTCAAACAGCAGGGTGAAGTAGTGAGGGTGAATATTCTCATCAATCCAGCTTTGCTTCTGTGAGGGCGTCTGAATGCCCGATAGTGAGAATTGAGGATTAAGGAGTTTATCAGCCTGTTTGCCTGCTTCAAGGAAGTCTCTAGTCTGCCCGTCACCGGCGATGAATCGCGGTACTGGCAGGGACTCCACCAACTCAATGAAGTTCAACCCAAAGCGCTGATGAATCTTTGCTGGGATGGCTGTCTGCCAAGCTATGAAAATAGGGAATAGATAGCTATGTAGGCCGGGGTCAAGAGAGCGGATTTTCTCAAGCCCGCGCCGTAGCCCCTCCCAAGGAAATCGGATAGTCCTGGTGGTTTTCAGGGTTTGACCCGGCTCATCATGGACGCCGAGAACATTCCAGCCCTCTGGGAATTTCTCAGGCACCTGATTGATGTGACAGATAATGCAGGTTTCGTCCTTTAGTGTCAGTTGGCGTGCCGGGATAAACTCACAGCTCGACCCGAAGAGTTGGCACGATTCGCACACCGCCGAACCTTTGCCACCGCGCATGATGACACCGCGCTCGTCAAACTTGCGGAATGTGTCGGTTTCAGGACAGTTCCCGGGAATGTCAGGGTTCTCGCCTGTTTTCGCTCGACGCCGGTGCAACCTCCCACTAGGCGTTTTGTGTGTGTGCTCATAAACTAGCCCCTTGTGCCGTGCCGGCAGCCGTGCATAGTTCTTCTCGGTGGGTGCGGTTGTCGGGTTCTCTGGGTTGCCCGTAGTCATGATCACTTGGTCAATGCTAGGGAAATGACCTAGGTTGATATCGCCCCACAGGTAAGACTTGCCGCTACCTGTGCCGCTTCTATCGTGGAAGTGTTTCCATCCCTTCTCTAGGCCCTCGGCAACCATCACTTGCGCCAGGTCAAATGTGCATAGGATGCGAGGTCGGCCTAACCATATCCAGCGATCTAGCGTTGGTAGATTGCCCTTTTCGTAGCGAAATGTGCGTTTACCTGCAGCATCCAACCGCACGCCATACGGCAATAATCCGCCGGCAATCTCAGGCTGAGCAATGGGAGGCAGAGTCTTGGGGCCGGCAAACACAGAAGAGGAGAATCGATTGCTCTTACGCAGCAGGGCCTTGAGTTTGCCGGTAAGGAAATTCGCCAGCTTTTTCGTGTCCTGCTGCAACTTGTGTCGGCTCTCCCACTCGGCGCGGCTGATTTCCCCCGGTGGTTTACTGAGGATTGAGGTGTTTTGTCGGTGCTGATAGGCCGCTGCACACGCTAGGAGGATTTCATCGCTAAAAGTGGGTGAGGGGTTGCCACGGGTTGCTGAGCGGTAAATCCGGTCGATATCTCTTTCAGGAAGGGGAGGGGTACACCGACTGCCATATTCCTCGATGTATTGCAGTGGGTCGCCAATAATTCGGATACCTAATTCAAGAGCGCGGGCATGGGTAGCGAATACATTTCGGGCAAACTTGTAGCCGGCATTGTCGCGGTTGCCTTCGCCGGCCCCGTTGTTGTAGAGCGCTTGGTCATCCTTGGATAGTAGCTTTTCGAGCGGTACGGCTGACCCATCGTTGATCAGGGTGCGAACTGCCGGCACCCATTTGGGAACCAGATCCGACTCAGGCTTTTGCAGAATTGCCGAAGTGTCTTGGCCATCGCGCTTTGCCCGTTGCCATTGCCGCCAGCGCTCATCGCTAAGGCCGTGGGGGAATAACCCGGTGGAGTTGAGCGAGGCTTCAAAGTCTGCTGGGGTGTAGGCTGCGTCGCTGAAACGCTCTAGGGTTATTTGCACTGGCTCAGTCAGCTTACCGTCAACGACTTTGCGCCGCACCAAACCAGGCACGCGCATCGCACGGGCGGGGTTACAGAGCGCAGGGTCAGAGTTCTGAATGATAGTGAGCTTGCGGTTTTGTCTCTGCCATTCGCTAGGGCTGACATTTTCAGTGAGGCGAAAATAAACGTGCAGGGACTTGCCGCCGGTGAACACGACCGCTGTCGGCTCTAACCCTGTGAGCGTACAGAATCGGTTTAGGGCTTCCTGCTGCTGAGCGAGGGGTAAATCGTCAATCTCATAAAAAACGAGGTCTGTGCCGGTAACATGGGCGTTGCTGATGCCCCCCTGTGGTTGATTAGGGTAAAAGTAGATCGTTGCGCCGGCGTGGCTCAAGTCGAGGCAGTGAGTAAAGCCGTCGCTATAGTGCTGCCCGGTTGGTTGCCAGATTGAGTTACTGTTCTCGTCCCTGCCGACGTATTCGCAGAGGGTTAGGGAAAAGCCTGTCTTGTTTACGGTGCCGGTGTAGACGTGGTTGACCGGGGAGCCGTCTTTTTTTAGTGGCCAGTCATGGGGCGGGGGTGTCCGCAAATCCCAAGATGCCTTAATCCAGATGGGGCCGGTGTGGGCAATGGCTGATAAGAACTGGGTGCAAGCTTCCCACCCGTGAAGAGGAGCAGGAAAATTTTCTAATCTACGGTTTTGCGGTGTAGATACCGTGCTATGATTGTTGCAAGACATTTGCGGCGGTACTCCTGTAGAAGAGGGGTGTCGCCGTCTTGCTCTTTCGGGTAGTTAGGACAAGCTTTTGAAAATTATTCCGTAGCCTGAATATTTGGCTAGTCGGCTATTTGCAGGCTTAGAGCAGGCTTAGAGCAGGCTTAGAGCAGGCTAATAGCGGCTAAACGGTGTTAATCTGAAGTCAAGTAATTATTTGAAGGATGGCTGAAAACCATCTGGCTTGTCCGTTTGCCTAAGAAGCAGACGGCATTTTTTTTGTCGATAGCCGGTGGGCCATCGCTGAGCTGATTATACATGAAATGGCCCAAAGTGAGATGGCCATTTTTTAGCAATCTAATCTCCTGTAACCCAGTCAATATTTAATAGATTCATACGGGGTATTCACTTCAGCCTTTTCCCTCCTGAATATTTAATGCAGAGCTGGCGGGGTTAGTCCTTGTCGGCGTCTTTTTGCTGCGATTCGAGGTATTCGTCTATGCCTATTTGCTGCGAGTCGAGGTATTCATTCACGGCATTGGTAATGAGGAATGCTGCCAAATTACTCATAGTTCTGCCTTCTTTCGCTGCCCATATCTTCAGAACGGCCCTTATTTTAGGGTCGAGGTAGGTACTGAGGATTGAGGATTTTAATCGACTGTTGGGCAAGGTGGGTGGGGTCGGGGCAAGGGATGAAACCATCGTACATTTTCCTTTGCATCTGAGGTTGTCTAATCAACTAACTTTATGTTACTTTAACTTTGTTACTTTAACATAAGTAGGAGCTAAGTAACAAAATTATGACAGTAACCCCGCGTCAACTTCTCTCACCCGTAGCGGAATACCAGGCTGAGCGGCATCTGATAGCCCTAGGCCAGCGTTTAGAGTTCGGTATTGAGCCTATCTATTTAGGTGATACCTGGAGCTTTTTCGGCAGCACAAAACTCATCGGCATCCTGATCGCCGCGCATCAATTCCTCGCCCGATATCGACCGATAGCTGATTACCCGGACGCCCCAGCATTGAAAGCTCTGGATGACCTACTAACGGCCTTCTTCCCCTCGCAAACATGGGAGGGGTATCACGATGTAGACATGACAACTGATCGCGCTGAAGTATGGCAAGCCGCCGAGCAAATTTATTTGGAGAAAACTGGACTATGAGCATTGACGTGACAGAAACAATGCACAGCAATCTTGACCGGCTGCCGGCAACCACTGGGCAAGCTTGGCTCGAAAGTTTCTATGCCCACCCATCCAGTGCCACTGAGGGGCTGTTCGACAACCTAGGCAGGCTGTATACAGCGATATTCGGTCTCCCTACCGACCTCTGCACTCATCAAAGTTGCGGGCTGATAACCTTCAAATACCTCAAAGAGCGCTATCCCACAATCGGGGGTGAAGTGCCAATCTGCCCTGAAGAGTATGGGCAGGGATTGATTAATTGCGGCGTGCCGACAACCCTCGCTGAAAGGGCTGCAAGTATCCGTTTCGCTAGCCCACCTTATAGCAAATTTGATCGCCTAGTCATTGAGCAAGTGCGCTTAATGCTGGGGGCCTCAGAGTCATGATGCGGCTTGCCCTTGTCTTTGTCTTATCCCCGCCAGCAGCCCTTGTTGCCGATTCCCATGAAGATGACCGCTGTCCTCGCCGTGACTGTCCAGTGAAAACTTTAATGCCCCAGATGTTGCAACCATCTGAGGCGATCGATGAACGATTTGGAGTGCCCATCTATGTTAAGGATACGTCAAAATCTCCCGCCCGTTTCCGTTGAGCATACCGCTAAGAAGCTTGATGAAAGTATCTGCCTTATCGACCTCGACCAATTCCAAGATTATTGGCAGGTTTCCCAGAGCGATTTGGCATTACTAACCGACGCGCCAATAGACACAGTCAAGAGCTGGTTTCGAGCGAATCCATCACGTCGGTTGCACCCTAATTATCAACATCTGCACCGCCTAGCTCTCGCCCATAAATACTGGCTTCTACGCTTAACTCAATAGCCAAAAGTGGCTATTCTCCACTAAACATTGCCTCCTCCCCAGGAGGCTTTTTAGTATGAATTCACAAGCAGTTCCGAGGCAATACATTAGCGATTCGGGAGCGATTCATGAATCACCTCTGCACGCCACCGGAACCAAACCAGAACACATCCAGAAATACAAATCAATGGAACCCGCGCTGCATGAAGCATTGAGAATATTCACGGTAATCGACGCCAACACTGGCGAAGAAATTTTGACCACCCAATTGCACCCTCGTGCTGATGTCCGTCAGCAGTTCGGAATCTCAGATCGGCATCTTTGCAACTACATCAACCTGCTACTAGAAGCCGTGCCTGAAGAATTTCTGTACGACAAGGGCAGCGAGTGCTTCGACCATGACCAATACAAAGCCCTCGTCAAGGTTTGGACATTCTTCAAATTAGGGCTGAAGCGAAAACAAATCGTAAATAAATTGAGAACTGAAGGAGTCTGAAATGTCTATCAATATCCCATTTATTGCCAAAGCAAACAGCACAACCGAGAAGCGCATCCAGACAATTTATACCCATCTATTTGGAGAGGCTGAAGTACCGACAGAACTTGCAGAGCGTCACATCACAGCCGTTCTGGAACGCATCAAAGCTCATAAAGAAACCCCCGCCGTAGCCTGCGACAAGCATAAAAAAGAGTGCGAAAAACAACACCAAAAAGTCGCAAAAAATGGCAATGGAGCCGGTGAATCTAATGGACAAGGCAGCATCAAGGAACGTCTACAGAAAGACCGCGAGACAACGAAAAAGCTCACTCAAGCTCGGTTCGTTGCCATCGTTCGAGAGTCCAATGAAAAGCTAGCAGACTGGTTACGCAATGGCATCGACGAGGAAGAATTAACGCCTGAACTACGGGCAGCCTTGAGCGATTCTGAGGACGAAGTGATGGACGCTCTAACGGGTGTAATTGATGTCGAAGGGACATACATCGAAGACGCCCCAAAGTTAGCCCAGCCCTCGATAATTGGCTGGTTATCGCCATCGCTGCCAGAGCGTTTGGAAAGCGTCGGTGTGAACTGAGGGAAGGGAAGAAAGCAGCCCAAATTGTTGAATGTCTGATGAGACCTTGCTAATACGAAAAAACATGGAAGTCGGCTAAGCTTCCCCACTGCAAACTAGAAGGATTTTTCACATGATTAAAACCATTGTCTTACTGTTGCGAGGATTTATACCTCGCGCAGATTGGTCGCTCTCAATTGAACTGTTAGGGAGGCCGGCATGATAACAAAAGACGCAATCTTAAACATTGGGTGGAGAGCGCTCACCGGCCACACCTTGGAAGAACTCAAAGCTTTCGAGGATAAGCAGTGGGCGGCGAGGCGTGGGGTTAATGAAGCTACCTTGCTTTGCCTGCGCTACGGAATTGATATTGATGAGGGCGAGAACGTCCAGGTGCCGATTAGATACCTTGACCATCCAGCCTTTCAGCAATTTCTATGGGCTGTAGGATGCAGCGACGCCGTACACAATGATCCACCTCAGCAAGACTGGCTGAGCAATCTGCACTATTACGCCGGCTACCAACGAGGCAAGCATGAAATGGAGGGTCGGCAATGAAAGAAACAGCTTTAACGGTTGCTGAATGGCTTATCAGAGCGTTCACCGGCAAAACATCGGCACAGATAGAGGAAGAAGCCGTTCAACGCCATGCCCGAACCCGTTTGCACAATGCTATCGAGCTTTGCGCTATAAACGGCATCATCATTACCCGCGACTGCCATACCTACCCCGTCGAATTCCTTGATGAGCCGGCATTTCAGAACTACTTGATGCAACTAGGATTTTTTGCTGCCATATACGATTTCCCTCCCCAAATGAACGAGCCGCACTATATGTTCGGATATCAGGAGGGCCGGCGCAGTGGGTAACCTAGCAAGATTCAATCCTTCAGTATCCGTAATCGACGCTGAAATCGTTGCTGAGTCATGCCTCCAGCGAGTGCCCAGTAAGTACCGCGAACAGCTCAGGCAGCCCATCATTTACCTAGCCCAGCAAAGGGAAGACGGCAGCATCGAGCAACTGGTGAGAGCGGCTATTAACCGGCAGGACGTGCGCCTATACCAATGGGTGCAGAAACTTCAACCGGAAATGGAAGCCCTTTGCCGCCGGCAAGATGCCCTTGAAAATCGGGTGGAACGATTGGAGCGCCGGCCTACCTATCACCCCGCTGCCGATGCCGAACCCCCATCTAATTTTCAGCTTCTCTGCCTGATTATCTCAATGGCCATAGTGGGCGCAATGCTTGTGGCCAGCAGTGTTGAGCGAGATATCTCACCTCATCAACCAGAACGCATTCGCATAGAACGGGAGGGGCAACGATGATTGAACTTTTTATCGTCTGTTCCGTAGCCACAGCAATCTTGGGAGCCTTTGCCCCGGTCGCTGTTGGTTCATACAAAGCAGAGCGCCGGCGGATTGAAAGCGGCGAGGCCCTGGAAAACAAATTACCGCCGGCATCTCCTAGAGCCAACACACCTGCACCAGCCTTCAAACCCTACAGCCCTACACCTCAAATGACTGACCAGCCCATCGACCGCGACCAAGCTCCAGAGCCACCGATGCCCGCACTTAGCCGACGTGATGAACTATGGCAGCGCATTGCCCAGCACGAGGATGGGTGGATACTCGACATCATGCAGCGCCCTATCTTGATCTGGGGGGCAATGGGCAGCTACAAAAGCCGCTTTGCCGCGTTTCTTGCCGCTCTTAGAATCGCTTATCACGGGCACATAGTCGAAATCAACGACCCGCACATACTGCTTAATCGGGAAGAAGCCTGGAAGCCCCTCATAGATTTTGGCTGTCAGACCTTCGGAAGCCGACGTAACGGTAGCGAAGAAGAAGGCTTCAACTATCTATCAATTGCCCGAAGAATCAAGGCTTTTGTGGACAGGTTGAAAGCTGCCACGCCCAATAAAAACTGGTATTCGCCAATTTTCGACGAGGCGACACAATACGCAGATGAACCCGACATCAAGGAAGAGGCCAGCACATTAGGAACAAAGCTGATTAGTGATTGCCGCAAAGCAAGAGAAGCCCCAATTCTTGTAGCCCACGGAAAGACAAAAGCATTAACCGGCGGCTCACCTGGCACCTACCAAGCCAAAGAAGAAGGATTAGTACAATTGCACCTGTTCAGTACCTCAAAGAACGGAGAATTCTATCCACTTTCCAAAGGTGAACTGTCAGGGATTCCTAACGAAAAAGGCAAATTCGTAACTCGCCAAATCACCCTTGATAAAGAATGGATGTCCGCTGATTATGTATTCGAGTATTTAGGGATGAGCCAAACAAAGAATTCAACCACCCAGCAAATTGATGATGAGGACACTATACTTTCCTCCAAACAATCTCAACTCGCATTCCTCTACTCATTGCCGGCAGAAACGCCTCAACACGAACAGCAGAATGAGCCACAACTATCGCCTCAACTTCAAGCAGTTCTTGATTACGCAATCAAACGTGGCGGCACCGTAACAGCGCGAGATATTCAGCGAGGTAATCTCAAAGACTTGATAGAAACTGACGTTAATAATGCAATAAATGTCAGGGGCTACATGGAAGAACTCGCCCGTCTAGGGAGAGGTCGCCTAGAGGGGGAAGGCAGCGAACAACGGTTCATTGTCGAGTAGTTTTTGAGCTGTCGAACTGTCGAGTAAAGCCCCTAAACACCTTGTCGAATCGTTACTCGACAGCGCTCGACAGGCTACTCGACACCCACCCAACAGATTTACTCGACAGTGCTCGACAGATGCCGGCAGACCCTCCTAGTAGGTAGAGGAGATTGCCTGCAAGGGCAGATGGAAGTCTGTAAAAGTTGTAGATATTTAGTGAAATTTAATACTTAGTTTAAGAGGAATTAAACAATGGGAAGAGAGGCATGGCTTTATCGGATAGGGAGATTCCTGTGTTACTTCGCTGCCGGCGCGGCGATATGGATTGACACAAGTTTAAGTTATGGCTGGTTATTCGCAATGGTAGAGAATGCCAACTTAACTAAGCTTCTATCGTTCTCCTTGTCCGTAGTTACTAGCTCAATGGGCGGAGTGTTTTGTGCCCCTTGGGCTTTGAGATTTGCTTTTGAGAGGCCGCGTCAGATAGCAAGAATTGATGATCCATTTCAGCGGTTATCTGAGCTTTTAGGGACGGCAATTCTTGCGCTGTTTCTGGGCGGTTCAATCATCGCGACTTACTGGATAAGCCTCATCAGTACAGCCGATTACTTGAAGCCTCGCACCACAGATTTTAATGCTTACGCCCTATCAATCCTTATCGTTTTGTTGAGTGACCTGTGCTTTGTCCTAGCGCGTTTCTGTAAACGTCAGGCATTAGCTACGGCAGCGGCTGAGGATGACTTTGAAGCAACAATGGGAGGCAGACGCAAAGCTCCCCAGACCGTGAATGTAAACGGCAGATTTGAATGAATTTAAGGAGCAAAAGGGATATGTTTTTAAGCAAGCCAATCCAGTGGATGAGAGATACCGAGATAGAGACGGAGATAGCGAATATTAAGGCTCAGTGCCCCCTACCTAAGAAAAGCGAAGACAGATTAAGAAGCCTGTTGATAGAGCAAATTTATCGGTCTTCAAAAAAGCTTGAAGCGTTGACTAACGAATTAAGGAGCAAAAGTCATGGGAATTTTTGACAAGTTTTTTGGCGGTGGAGAAAAGAAAAAAGTCATACGGCTAATTATTTCAAAAACCCCGGTGACTCCCCCTACTCCCAAGGAGCGCTACGAATCGGGAAAAGAGTGGGAGGCAGAACGAGCACAGTCAGAAGCTGAGGATGACCCATACCGGATTGAAAAATCCATCAAGCGGCATCAGAAGAAATCCCAAAAGCGACGGTAGGCTCCAGCCCTACCGATTAACAACAAAAACCCACCAGCTTGAAAGCCGATGGGTTTTTTGCTAACTATTTGACATTCCCCCAGACACCGACCCTTGAATCCTTAGCGTCTTGCTGGGCTTGCTTCATTGCAGCAAGCCTGGGGCAGTTCTGGCGGTTGGCATCTTTACGAAGTAGGGCTTGGCCGGCCAGTAGCTGAGCCTCATTAACGCTTTGCGGCCCGTCGCCCAGATTGACAAATACCTCAGCCGTTAACGCGTAAGTTTGCGGGTAGACGGGAGCTTTGATCTCCTCAACTGGGGTAAAGGTTATTTCATCAGCTGCCTCAAGATTGGTGGCCAAAACGTGCTGACTCTCTGCACCATTAGCTTCGTTAATGCAGGCCAGTTGTATCTCGTAGCGCTTCCCCTCTTTCCCATCCCAGAGGGCGACAGATGTGCCTGATTCGATGTTCTCCACTATCAAGTTATCAGTTGGCTCAGATACATCGGGAGCAAGGCAGCCGGCTATGAGTAGAACGATTAAGACTGCTAATAGTTTTTGATTCATCAGATGGTGTTTAGCCGGCAGGTGCCACCGACTAAGAATTACAAACTTACTTTTTCATTGTCCTGGTTGCTGCGATGAATCGTGTTGTTGCCAACGTTCTCACCGATTCTTCATCCTGCACCAGACCGGCTTCCCGATATTTGTCGGCCCCTTTCAGGCAGTGACCGAGAGCGGCTGAGTAATCTGCGACCAAACCCATAAACTGGCTGATGTCTTCCTTCGTCCAAAACTGACTCTCTGCGGGCACCACCGATTGTCCATTGATAGAGGCTAGAGCGACAGGTTCTTCCTCAGCGGGTTACATAAGCTTCTAGCCTTTACCCGCATCTGCTTCAGCAGGATTGCCAGCTTGGACAAGTTGGTCACGGCTTTGGCCTTCCTGGCTCATACAGGAAATCTTCAAAAATGTAGGGAGAAGGGATCCTGGGAGCCTGGCCAGTGGCAACCAGCGCTTGATAAATTGAAGCGGCAACCTCAGCGCGAGTGGATGCTCGGTTGGGATTCAAAACGTGGACATCAGGATAGTTTATACAAAATCGATATGAAAGAGCCTCCAGCAAACCATTTAGCGCATACTCTGGAATCGATTTGGAATCCTTTAAAGTACCAACGTATGCATCAGAGCTTCCTACTATTCTGTCGCTGAGTTGTAGTCCACTTGCCAGTGCCACGAAAACTTGAACGCGGGGCATCGGTTGATCTGGCATGAAGACACTCTCCGGATAGCCGCTCAGAAAGCGTGCTGTGTAAGCTTTTTGAATTGCGTTTGCTGCCCAATAGTTATTGGGAACATCTGTAAAGCGAATTGCATTCCGCGCGAAGCCTAGCTTAAATGCCTTTCCAATCATGACTGCAAATTGGGCACGAGTAACGGGATCATTCGGGCGAAAGCTGCCATCAGGAAAGCCAAGAATGATTCCGCGTTCTGCAAGGGCTTGAATATAAACGGATGCCCAATCGTCCGGTCGTACATCTGGAAAGGTAGTTTTCGCTTGAACTGGACTTTGTACGAAAAGCGCTGCTAGGATTCCAAAGATCATGAAGCGGCCAGCAGTCTTAGACAACTGAGATGAAATAGACATTCGTGCTAAATCTAGTGAGTGGAGTTTGATTGTATCGACACTATTCTCGACATATATGTGTCGAATGTGGGAGGGTATGCCGGCGTCATCGCTCTGGTGCCGGCAGACGTTGCCGTTCTAGCTTGCAGCGCGACTTTTCAGAGCAGCTTGCCGACGTTGTTCAGAGCGCTTGTCTTTAAGTGCAAGGGCGAAGGCGTCAGCGATTGGTTGCAGCTGATCAATCGTCATCTCAGCGCGGCTCAGGTTGCTGTCTATCGGCAATCCCAAAGTTGATTTCTGAAACGCGGTTGCCTGCGCCGGCAACCATCCAAGTTTACTAGCAGTTTCTACAATCGAATCCTCAAGGTCCTGTCGGCGTTTCCAGTCTTCAGGTTGAGCAGTGGAGAATCCTAACGCTTGTCGGGCGTCTTCTACTTGTTGGGCTGCTTGGAACCGATGCCAGAACTTTAAATTCTCGTCTTGTCGGCGGTCGTAAATCGTCCCTGTGTTCACCGTGGGCTGCTGAGCAGCGACTGTCAATTTAAACTCGGCATCCTCTAAGTTAGCTCCTTCCCAGAATGTCTCAGGACTACTGTCGGTTTCACGCCATACGATGACCTGATAGCGAAATGCCTCCAATCGTTGCACTCGTTCCTGTTCTTTCCAGCCGGCAACGGTTTCGGCAATGCGCTGTGTTTCCAAGTAGTGAGCGACTGCTTTCTGGTGGCAGCAGATTCGCCCTAGTTCAGCCTGCCGGCAATCGCATTTGTCACCGTCAGGGATAATGTGCTGCGATACCTTCAAGCCTTTTTTGAGGGTCACCCATCGATAGACGATGTGGCCGGCCTCACTTTCCCTGACCTCAAATCGACCGTCAGCCCCAAACAGAGTGAAAGCATCTGTCGGTATGGGTGACTTAGTTTGCGGCAACTCGCGCTGCTGCCGTGCTTTGGCCATGTCAATAATGTTGGGCATGAGTTCGTTGTCGAGCGCCGGTTCATCCAAATTCAACCAATCAGTTGTTGCAACTTTAGGGGATTCGTATCTGCCGACAGCAGCGGCGATGATTCGTAGGGGCACCATCGCTAGGTCAAGCTGTAAGGCTGCAACACTGCCGAGTTGCCCAGGTGCAAACTGGATAATTACGGGCCGCAAGAAATTTGAGATCGCACTCAGCAGGTCATCGGTGAAATTCGTCAGAGGTTGGAAGGTAACTGATAACATGATTTCTATTCCATTGATGAGTGGGATAACTGCCGGCCTGCTTCTGCCAAGATTTGGGGCCGGCATTGTTGTGTTCGGGTCTAGAGACTGACTTCTAAATCAGCCAATCTGACGCAGTCATTACCGCGAAGCTTGTAGCGCTTGATTTCTGCCGGTGGTGTGTTTGGCAGGTCAGCGAGTAGGACAACGTCGTAACTGTGAAGTTTGTAAAATTTCAATTGGCTCAAGTCTGGTAGTGCCGGCTCTTGCGGTTCGGCTTTGGGCTGCGCCTTAACCTCGACTGTGACGAGCTGCGGTTGTGCCGGCGCTTGAGCTAATCGCAGCTGGTGCTGAACGTAGAAAACAAAGTCGTGGGCAATCATCAAAGCAAACACAATCGGCAAGACACAGAGCAAAAAATCAACAGTAAACATGGCTACGTGTAACATTTTGTTTTCCTCCTAAGCGCCGGCGGTGTAGGTAGTTGCCGGCTGATTTGTTGGGGGACTTGCACGCCCCTGTCCGCTTGGGTACGCGGAGGAAGTTGTTTTTATGCAGAATTCCTTTCTCTCAAATTGCCTTTACCTGCGAAAGGGCTTGCCACGCCACCCGTTTCAAGGGTTCTGGCGGCAGGTATCTTTCGCTTAATACGCTTCGGGATTCCGTTTTCAAAGTTCTGTGTGGAGGTGGCAGGTAAACATCTGTGTTGCCATGTATTGCACCGTTCTACACAGAAGTGTAATCAATTTCTATACAAGCTGTCAATACGCCTAGCTACACAATTACCTATCTAGCTGTCTACACATCATAAGTCGCTCTTATACACAAATTTCTAGACACTACGTGTAGGTAAATGTTAAGGTGAATGTGTAGGCAAGTAGATAGGAGATGTGTAGAGATGGCCACCCCACAATTCAACATCAGAATCGACTCAGACCTGAAAGAACGCTTTCTAGAGAAGGCAAAGCAGGAAGGATTCACCGGCAGTGACCTGATTGTGAGATGGGTAAAAACTTATTTAGGCGAGATGCCAGAGACTTCGCTGCCAGCAGCTACACAGTACCTAGATGAGCGTGTAGGAGAGGCGGAAAGTGAACTGCAGGCACGGATTGAGGAGCTAGAGAATAATTTCGAGAGTCGATTTGAGAAAGCACGGGCTGAACTTGCCGCTCTCATTGAGGAAGGAATGGGAAAGCAGGCGGCCTAACTCTTGAAAGGGCTAGGCGTGATTGGGATGAACAGAGGCAGGCGTTGGTGCTAGATGTCTCGGAATTGCACCAAGCTAGTGCGGCGAAGGATGCTCTCATTATTCAATTACAGACACAGCAGGATGAACTGCGTCGGCAATTAGAGCAATCCGAGACTTCCCGCCAAAAGCTTAAGGCTGAGAATGCACAGCTTCAAGAGCAGATTGCGGAATGGTTAGCCAACACACCAGCTAATCCAGGTTCATCAGAACTTGCTGAGGTGATTGAAAAGTGGATGGCTACATCTGCCGGCAAAGCAGAGCAACCCCGGTGGAAATTTGTTGTTGCACTATTGGATGAAATTCAATCGGCAAGGTGGGAGGCACATAGTCCATCATCGAACCCAAAAATGCCGGAGTAATAAAGCAACATTAATCTTGGCTCTTAAACAGCTTCAAGAAAAAACCAATTACATTTTTTAGCCTTATGCCCCTTCCTTTTCCTTTTTCTGGCGGGAATCCTTGGGATTTTATAAAGTTAGTTATCTATTTTTACGAGAACCCTGAAATGTATTGGGCTATAGTTCGGGTAATCGTTGTCACTTTAGGATTAATTCTAGTTTTTAAATCAGTTCATAAAGCTCGCTGGAGTGCAAGCGCTCAACGAGTTGAGCTTCACCGGCGGCTCGAAATTGTACAGTCTGAATGCGATTATCTGCGCCGACAGCTAGAGCAGTCAGAGGCCACTTGTAGGCGTTTAGCGGCTGTAAACGCTCAGCTCCATACCCAACTTGCGGAATGGGAAGCATCAAATTGTGAAGAATTAGAAGGTGGCCAAATGTGAAGGAAGTAGATAGCGCATTCAGCAGGCCATTGACACATTTATCGAAGCGCTTAACACTGTCCTTGAAAAAGAAACTGGTGAAGGCTAGTCGGCAAGCAAAATCTCCAAGCCAATGATTGAATAATGAAATCACATAAGACTCATTATTTCTCCTGAGCCACCACGGATGCCCTGTTCTGGTAGTTTCCCAACAGTGACGCTTAGCTTTTATTCTGTAAGTTATTGATTAACTTGCAGATGTTCAGAACGTACTCTCCAAAGTTCAGCTACCTCTTTACTCCCGAAAGATAGAGCTTCCAGTTAAGAACTAGGTGGACGCCAACCTATCTTTCTGCTGTTTTCTCTGTAATCTCTGCTATAGCAACCTGTGAAAGTTGAGATGATTCAGGTATTTCTGAAGTTACGCCCAGCCAACTACTTGTGCATTTATTAAAGTAGCCTAGCCTCTAAATAAAAATTACTACTCGGTGACACCGTGATTCTACGGAGGCTAGATTGATGTTAAACTATTCAGTCCTTGATTAATGGCGATCTCTACTTATCTCAGAACCCATAAAAACTGTGAAATCTGATAGGTAGTCGCTTGCTCATTATTTAATTTAATTTTTTCCGGATAACTGTAGGCAATCAATGAAAATTTGTTACTAGCTACTTTCTGGAAAGAAAGAATCTTTTGTATATGCTTTTGTTAAAGCATTGCAGGGAACTCTCGTAAGAGAGTTTCTATGTATTTATAGGGATGAAGCGACTACCAGCAAACCATTATCAATGTTTAATAGAGCATTGGTAGGGTCTGTGATGTTTAATCTGCTAGAGTCTCCCCTGAAAAAAACTTCGATTCACGTAGACATTCTTCACAATCATCAAACAAATTAGAAGGAGCTATAGGCAATGCCAAGAACTAAAATGCGCGATATTGTAATCATTCTGCCAGGAATTACAGGGAGCGTTCTTCAAAAGGATGGCAAAGATATCTGGGCAGTATCAGGACAAGCCGCATGGGAAGCGCTCATCACTCGTGGAGAATCATTTCAGCACTTGAAGATAGACCATGATGATCCTGAGCGTGAGGATCTGGGAGACGGGATTAAAGCTGTTCGAGTTGTGGAAGATGCCCACCTTGTACCAGGGTTAGTTAAAATCGATGGCTATACAGCAATTTCTCAGGCTATTACTGATTATTTTGACGTAATACAGGGTGAAAACTTTTTTAAGTTTCCTTATGATTGGCGACGCGACAATCGAGCCAATGCTCGTATACTAAAGCGTTTTGTAGATGAACGGTTGACGAAGTGGCGAGAATCTCCTAAAGGTGCTGAGGACGGAAAGGTGATTCTATTGGCGCACAGTATGGGTGGCTTGATTTCTCGCTATTATCTGGAAGTATTGGAAGGATGGCAAGATTGTCGAGCTTTGGTTACCTTTGGTACTCCTCATCGTGGATCTGTCAATACAGTTAACTTTCTTGCAAATGGCTTTAAAAAGCTATTCTTCGATCTCACAGAGGTGATGCGATCACTGCCTTCGGTCTATCAATTGATGCCAATCTATCCAATACTCAAGATTGATAACGAGTATAAGCGAATTACTGAAGCAGGTATTGACCTTCCTAACATTGACAAGGCAAAAGCTGAAGATGCTTTGAAATTTCATCATGAAATCCGGGATGCTGTAAACAAGCACCGTCAAGATGCAAATTATCTAGCAAATAAGTATGCACTTATCCCTGTAGTAGGTACGAAACAACCTACGTTTCAATCGGCGAGTTTAACCACGAATGGTCAGATTGAGATCAGTTTGGAACTACCCGAAGGGGCTGATCCGATTCTAGGAAGTGGTGATGGAACAGTTCCTTACATATCTGCCATTCCTATCGAACTTTCTCCAGAGTATCGACAGAGCTACATTGCTGAACGACATGGCTCTATTCAAAATCATGGACAAGTCCTAGATCAACTTTGCAATCTGATGGCAGCAATGCAAGTTAAGGGAATAGAAGATTTCCAAAATCCGGGAATAGTCAAGGTTTCAAGAGAGCCAGCAGCAATCAGTTTGGATCTTGATGACGTATATCTTCCTGATGAAGTTGTTGAGTTTCGTGCCAACATCATCAATGCGAGTGAGGATTTTGGAAAACTGAAAGCGCGAATTACGTCTGTTTCGGATGAGAACTTTTCATTACGTGCTGATTTTCAAGAACAAGATGGTCGATGGATTTTGCATCTGGACAAAAATGCTTTTCCGACTGGAGGATTACACCGAGTAGAGGTTCGAGTCGAAAAAGGGAGTCTAAAGGCTCCTACGCCTGTGCATGATTTGTTTGAGGTGGTGAAGCAAGTTTAGTTTTGGTAGTAATTATAGGAGTTGGATGATGGAATGGATTTGGACGAAAGCAAATGAGAAGGAGTTAGCTCAGTTTGCTACAGACTCAGCGCTTCAACTGTTTAACTTGAATGTCAGCAGTTTTGATCTAATTCGAGAAGCGCAATTTGAGAGTTTGATAGAGACTGTCTACAACACCCTTGTCGAGCAGAAAATCAAATATGACCTCGAAAAATTCAGCACAGTAGAAACCCATCAGCGCATTCGCACACCTGTTGAAATTCTTTCCCAACCACGCCAAGGAACCTGTCTGGATCTTGCAATCCTGTTTAGTGGTTTATGTCTGGGTTGCAATTTACTGCCGAAGCTAATTCTGCTAGAAGGTCATGCCTTAGTTGCCGTGTCACTCACCTTGAAACGTAGTGAGTGGAACAGCAATAGAGATAATCAGAAAAAGTTTTTGGGGAAGCGGGTGAAAGATTTACAAGGAACTGAGCGAATTGAACCTGAAGTTTTCAGAGATATAGAGACTTTGAAAGAGATGATTGCTGATGATAATGGTAATGGTATCTACTGCATTGTTGAATGCACTGGCTTTGCTTACAGCAAGACTTTGCAACCTGATTCTACCGAGCTGGCAGGAGTCGCACGAAACCCCGATGGATTTCTGACGTTTCAACAGGCAAAAGAAGTTGGTCGTAAGCAATTAGAGCGATTACCTTTCAGGTATGCGATTGATATTGCTGTTGCTCATGAGTCTTGGGGAATTAAGCCAGCATCTTTTGAGATTCCAAACACCTGGGAAAAACCAGTAATTAAAATGTATGCCAAGCAGGATCTCGAAAATATTAGGAGAACTACAGCCCTTGGTATTGAAAATGACTCTAATGAATTAGTTGATATGGAAGCCGATCAAAAAGTGAGAGAAGCAGAGGATTCGGTAATTATAGGGATTGTAAACAAAGGCAAGGGAAGTTCAGGTGAGTATAGAAGTAAACAAGATTTAGGTTCACTTAATCGAGCAAAACTTACAGGACAAGAACACAAGCAGATGTAGTTTAAAAGTTATAGATGTCTACCTGACTAACAAAATTTTAATTCAGTGAAGCAACAGGACAACGAACGGTTCTTCGTTTCTTCATCCTGACGGGGGAACCGGAAGTAGGGAAGAGTTTGATCGCCTTTTATGTTGCTTGACCTATAGACAACCTTCTAACTGAAACCTGCCATGCCATTTCTAAACCCTAAACTAGGAATTGACTTCTCAGCATACATTGCCGATCGCACTACCAACTTCACCGGACGGGAATGGGTGTTCGAGGCAATTCAGAACTGGCTAACTGACCCCAAAGGAGAGCGCTTTTTCTTATTGACGGGGGAGCCGGGGAGTGGTAAAACGGCGATCACGGCTCGTTTGACTCAATTTGCTCAGGGTGAGGTATCGTATCCGGGGTTTGATGGAGGGTTTCTCCATGCAGTTCACTTTTGTTCTGCACGGGACAGTGTTTGGACAGACCCGAAGAACTTTGTTCGCTCTATTGCCTTGCAACTAGCACAAAGTATCCCTGAGTTTGGGCTGGCGTTGAAAGATATTGGAGAAAAAACCAACAATATCAATGTCGATATCAGCGTTGGAACGGCTCAAAACAGCACAATTCAGGGAGTGGTTATTCAGAATCTAACGATTTCGGGTTTGACGGGGCAGGAAGCTTTTACCCAGGTGGTGGTGAATCCGTTGCGGCAGATTCGGGAAGAGGGGTTTAATCAGCCTGTAACCATTTTGGTAGACAGTTTGGATGAGGCATTAACCCATGATGGAGAAAGCACGATTGTTGGCTTGCTCTCGAAGCTGTCTTCCAGCGTGAAAGTAAGGTTTATTCTGACTAGCCGAGATGAAGCACGGGTTAGAAATGTCATTAGAAGTGCCAAAAGATTACTCCTTTCAGCTCCAGAACGCATCCAGCAGAATCGGGACGATATAAAAGCGTATGTCAAAAAGCGACTGGTTGAAGATGAAGTTTTGATGGTACAGCTTGAGAGTTTAGCTTTCAGCCAGCGAGAGGAGCATATTGAAACAACCACGAATAAGTCAGACGGGAATTTTTTGTATGTCCGATTTCTGTTAGATGCAGTTGCTAGTGGACAGCGTTCCATCACTAATTTAGAGGGATTACCTCAAGGATTAGATGAGTTGTACTACGAATCCTTAGAACGTGTTGTCAATCTAGAAAAAAAGAAGGATTGGTCTGAGAATTATGCTCCTCTAATGGGTGTTCTTCTAGCCGCTCAAGAAAGCCTCAGTTTGAAACAGTTAAAGGCATTTACAGGGCAGGGAGAGACCGCTATCTTTAGTTGTTTGAATAATTTGCGGCAGTTCTTAGACAAGATTGAGTTAAAGCAAGATGAGTATGAGTATAGAATTTATCACCAGTCTGTTACAGATTTTCTAGAGCATCGATCAGTGTTGCTTGATGGGGAAAAGAGCGAAAACCTTTATTATTTGTCGGCGCAGGAACAGCATCAACGGATAGTAGAGTACTACTGCCCTGAAGATAAACCCTGGAACGAGGTGAAGCTAGAGATGATTGACCCCTATGGACGGCGCTTCCTAGCTCAACATCTTGTGAAGGCAGATCAAGTGGAGGAACTCCATACGCTGTTGAATCTGGAGAAAGAGGGCAAAAACGCCTGGTTTAAGGTGAACGACGATGAGGGAGACACCGCTAGTTTCCTGGCAGATGTAGATTTAGCATGGTCTCAAGCTGATGAGGCGTATCATCAAGCTGATGAGGCGGATCACTGCGAACGAGGAAAAAGTATTGGATTGCAGTGCCGCTATTCATTGGTAGAAGCTTCGATTAATAGTTTGGCAAGGATTCCAGCCGCACTGATGGTGGCTCTCGTTAAACATCAGTACTGGAAACCCGCTAAAGCTTTAGCCTACACTCGCCAGATTCTGGACCCGAAGAAGAGATTTGAGAATCTAACAGCACTAGCTGAGCAACTGCCAGATTCAGAGACATTAAAAAATCAAGTATTGCAATTTGCACTGCAAGCGGCTCAAGCCATTAAGGATGAGTCCTATCGTGCCCAGGCATTAAAGGCACTGGCAGAAAAACTACCT
Source organism: Leptolyngbya sp. FACHB-671 (assembly GCF_014695745.1). Lineage (NCBI taxonomy): Bacteria > Bacillati > Cyanobacteriota > Cyanophyceae > Leptolyngbyales > Leptolyngbyaceae > Leptolyngbya > Leptolyngbya sp. FACHB-671. The sequence continues at coordinate 109,898 of NZ_JACJOV010000010.1, forward strand.
GAGGCACTTCCCAAAGCACTAAAAGCGGCTCTAGCCATTAAGGATGAGTACTCTCGTGCCCAGGCATTAAAGGCACTGGCAGAAAAACTGACTCCAGACCTACTTCCCGAAGCACTAGAAGCGGCTCTAGCTATTAAGGATGAGTCCTCTCATGCCCAGGCATTGACGGCACTGGCAGAAAAACTACCTGAGGTACTTCCCAAAGCACTAGAAGCGGCTCTAGCTATTAAGGATGAGTCCTATCGTGCCCAGGCATTGACGGCACTGCCAGAAAAACTGACTCCAGACCTACTTCCCAAAGCACTAGAAGCGGCTCTAGCCATTGAGTCTAAGTTCTCTCGTGCCCAGGCATTGATGGCACTGGCAGAAAAACTACCTGAGGCACTTCCCAAAGCACTAGAAGCGGCTCTAGCTATTAAGGATGAGTCCTATCGTGCCCAGGCATTGATGGCACTGGCAGAAAAACTGACTCCAGACCTACTTCCCAAAGCACTAGAAGCGGCTCAAGCCATTAAGTCTGAGTCCTCTCGTGCCCAGGTCTTGAATGCACTGGCAGAAAAACTAACTCCAGACCTACTTCCCAAAGCACTAGAAGCGGCTCAAGCCATTGAGTATGAGTCCTCTCGTGCCCAGGCATTGACGGCACTGGCAGAAAAACTACCTGAGGCACTTCCCAAAGCACTAGAAGCGGCTCAAGCCATTAAGTCTGAGTACTCTCGTGCCCAGGCATTAAAGGCACTGGCAGAAAAACTGACTCCAGACCTACTTCCCAAAGCACTAGAAGCGGCTCTAGCTATTAAGGATGAGTCCTCTCGTGCCCAGGCATTGATGGCACTAGCAGAAAAACTACCTGAGGCACTTCCCAAAGCACTAGAAGCGGCTCTAGCCATTGAGTCTGAGTCCTCTCGTGCCCAGG
>NZ_JACJOV010000100.1:0-2494 GCF_014695745.1 Leptolyngbya sp. FACHB-671
AACGGACACGAGAAGATGTCATTTTAACCAATGCTGCCTATGAAGGGCGGTTCATAACCGATCCCTACATTGTTCAGCAACAACCTAAGTCAGTCCTATGCTGACCCATTATTTACCAGGGAAAGCTAACAGGCATTCTATATCTGGAGAATAACCTGGTCACAGGAGCTTTTACCCCAGAGCGATTAAAAATTTTGCAACTGCTGACAGCGCAGGTTGCAATTTCGATCGAAAATGCAGCGCTTTACACCAATCTAGAGCAGCAAGTCCAAGAACGCACGGCGCAGTTACAGCAGTCGTTAACGTTTGAAGCAACCCTCAAACGAATTACAGATAGAGTTCGAGATAGTCTGGATGAAAACCAAATCTTAGAGACAACGGTTCAAGAACTGGCTCAGGTTCTCGGTGTGATGTGCTGCGATGCCGGAATTTATGACAGTGAGCACAAAACCTCCACAATTTGCTACGAATATAGAACGACGGTTCCTTCAGTGCGCGGGCGTACGTTCCAGATGGATGATGAATCTGCGATCTATGCTCAATTGTTGCAGGGGAGAAGCTTCCAGTTCTGTTTTGTGGTTCAGGAGGCTTCTCGACTCAAACATCAGTTCGCCATGCTAACGTGTCCGATCAGGGATAACAAGAGTGCCCTTGGGGATCTGTGGCTGTTTAAACCGAAAGAGGGCACGTTTGATGAGCAAGAAGTTCGGCTGGTGCAGCAGGTTGCCAATCAGTGTGCGATCGCCATTCGGCAAGCCCGTCTCTATCAGTCCGCTCAAACCCAAGTGCAAGCGTTAGAAGAACTTAATCAGCTCAAAGATGATTTCCTCAGCACTGTTTCTCACGAACTGCGGACGCCAATCTCCAATATGAAGATGGCAATTTACATGCTGAAGCAAATACCTGATCCTGAACGACAGCAGCGTTATCTAAATATTTTGCAATCTGAATGTGCTAGAGAAGTTGAGCTAATTAATGATTTACTCGACCTACAGCGTCTGCTTGCAGGTAATAAGTCCTTTGAGCCAGAAATCATTCAACTTCAAGACTGGATACCCCCAATCCTGGAACCCTTTGATGAACGAATCCAAAGTCGGCAGCAGAGTTTACAGGTGACTCTTGCTCCTGATCTACCTCTATTAACGACGGACCCTGCCAGCTTAGGACGTATTGTGTCCGAGTTACTCAATAACGCTTGCAAATACACGCCTCCAGAAGGGCAAATCACGGTCAACATTGACAGGGTTGAGAACAGCCAAATGCAGGATAATCAAGTTCCTGCGGCTGCCTGCTTCCCCTCCTCCATTCTCATTCAGGTCAGTAATTCTGGGGTAGAAATTCCGGCGGAGGAATTGCCGAGGATATTTGAAAAGTTTTATCGAATTCCAGGTAGCGATCGTTGGAAGCAAGGAGGAACCGGTCTAGGGCTAGCACTGGTACAAAAACTTGTAGAACACTTGGGCGCAGAAATTTGTGTGGAGAGTACTGCAAATCTTACATGCTTCATAGTTAAGTTACCAATTGAACAAATCTAAAGAATTAATCGACGAGTTTTTGGGGTTGTGTTGCAAAGATTTCTGAGTAACGAACAACCTGTATCGTCCGTGTTGCTCTAAGTAGGGGTAATGAGAGCGTCACTGGTTGAGCAAGGAGATTAGGTGCCCGCGATCGCACTAACAGCTAAGGCTAAAGAATCAGATCGAGAGCAAGCACTTGCAGCAGGTTACCAGCAGCATTTGGCTAAGCCTGTTGACCCAGATGGGTTACTCCGAACTGTGTTGGCTATAGTTCCCAGTAGAATTTGATAGCACCTCTCTCCAGCAATTTAACCTCTGGCACTAGAGAGCCATCACTTTCCTTAACAGATGCTTTCAAGAAGTGGCGACCGCTACTCTCTGAATCACTTCTCTGATGCTGGTCGTGTGACTGCGGTAGGCATCTGTCCTTGAATACCGTTCTAGCTGCTCTAAGCTAATCATTCCTCGTTCTGCTAATGCAGTGACTTCCCAAGGCAGTAGAGCGTCTAGTTTTACGCTCTCAACAAAATATTCATGAGTCTGACCTCGCTCTGCATTAAGTGCCGTGACTTGGTATGCAATAGTTTCTAGATCATGAAAATCAGCGCTTCTGGCTACAGTATCCGTAGACTTAATTCGGCAAGCTAATTTGAAAAAGGTATCTTTCATGGTTATGAGGGTGTAAGGGTTTACAAGGGTACAAGGACTCAAAACCGTCAACCAGAAAGTGAAACATTGTAAGTAGGTAAAACCACCTGCCCTAAAGTAACACGCTGCAACACAGGTGCAAAACATGTTCCTGGCGAACAAAAACTGATGTCTTCTAATCGGATACAACTAGTTGCTCAGCGCTGAACTAATCTTCCTCAGTTGAGCGGGTCTTTCCATCTCGAAAATAGACTCCATATGCCCACTCTTTAGCTTCTGGATAGAAGTCAAGCCCTACAATGTAGCCAACTGAACCTTTAGAGGTTCTA
>NZ_JACJOV010000101.1:0-10625 GCF_014695745.1 Leptolyngbya sp. FACHB-671
CTTGCGCCGACGAGCCATTATTGAGTCTGTGATTGACCAGCTCAAAAACATTTCTCAGATTGAACATTCTCGCCATCGCTCCCCGGTCAACTGCTTAGTCAACTTAGTCTGCGACTTGATCGCGTACTGCCACCAACCCAAAAAGCCCTCTCTGCTCATTGACAACGCTTTGCCTACTTTTGCTTAACCCGAACTGACGTTAAGTAGGTTTCCAGTGTGTCTCTCTGTAAATCTGCTAGCGATATCCAAATAACGATGGACTCAGGAAACTTCTCCGATGTCCATCGAGCAACTTGTTGCAGTAGCGTTGTTTTTCCGGCACTTGGCTCTCCAATAATGGTAATCCGTCTTCCCTGGCGTTTAGGACTTTGCCCCTGCTGCAAGACCTGTTCCAGAAATTGCTCATGCTCAAATTTCTGAGTAACCTCCACTTCCTCCACCAACTCAGAACCCTGAGGCGATTCTTTTCCAAGCGACAGAGCGAACGTTCCTGTTCCTGTCCTTCTTGGTACAACCCTGATCCTCGATCAGGGGATACATCCTCTTTACGGCGCGGCACCTTCTTCCGTTCCACCAATCCCAACGGCTCTAACTCACAACCAACCCAATAGGCAATATCCTCACCTCGGGTCATTGGGTTGGTTGTGAGTTAGAGCCGTTCCTCCAGTAACCGGCGACTGACCTGCTGCCAATTAATTTCTAAAGCGGGAGAGGCGACTTGTGCTTGTAATAAATCCCAAATTTCCTCCAGCAGCTTTCGATCCAGCCCGCCCCCGATCGAAATGTCCTGCCCCTCACTAATATTGGTGGGGTATTTCTCAATCTGGATCACGTACTGAATGACCTTCTGCCCATCCTCCGTCCGACTCCAACGTTGGCGTTGCACAATAGAAGTATGATGCAATGTTTACACTGTCACTCCAACCAAACCGTCAAGAACGGACGACGCAGCGGTATTCAGAACTACTTGTGCCGCAGTTGTGGTCGCCAATTTCGTGAAACTTACACTCCTCAAGGCTATTCCTCAGATGTTAAAGCACACTGCTTGACCCTCTATCTCAATGGCATGGGCTTTCGCGCCATCGAACGAGTCACAGGCGTAGTCACAACACCGTGATTAACTGGGTTAAACAAGCTGCTCAAGCTCTGCCCGATGAAAACTACGAAATTCCCGAATCAGCTCAAGTGGATGAACTGCAAACCTTTGTTGGCTCAAAAAAGTCAAAGTCTGGATTTGGATTGCCGTAAACTCCAAAGCTCCTGGCATTCTTAAGTGGGTAGTAGGTGACCGGTCTTTAGCCACCTTTCGATTGCTCTGGCTGATGATTCGAGGCTGGTGCTGCTTTTTGTACATTACCGACGGCTATCCGGTCTACCCCTGCCTGATAGAAAATGGCGATCATCTCGTGAGCAAAACGGCAATGACTCGGGTTGAAGGGGAGAACAGTCGATTACGACACTATCTGGCGCGGCTGCACCGCAAGACCTTCTGCTATTCCAAGTCCATTGAGATGCTCCAAGCATCGATTCGCTTGTTGGTTTACTACTTGAAGCATCGACAAGTGCCTGCTTTGTGATGATCATTCACCCATTGTGCAACGCCCATGATTTATATCGTGATGATTCGATTAATGCTTCGCAGACTCACAAACAACCAACGAACTTGGAAATCTAAAGCAACTTAATCAACGTTTAAAAACAGTTCCTTACTCCTGCTCGAGCAGATTGTTACGAGCAAGATTGGAACGCTAGGGGCAGTTTTGAAGCGATCGCTATCCATCGCTAAAGTTGGTTGAGCTGATACACTAGCAAAGCTGCCCTTGCTTTATCTTTGGCTTTGAGTGATTTGGATGGCAGGATTAGACCAAATTACTCAGAAGAAGTGGAAAGGGCGATCGAGTATGAGGTTTGCCGTAGGGCTACTGCGGTTGTGATTTGCTAAATCAAATTTTTCATTCAAAATAGGTAATAACCTGAAGTTTTCCTTAGTTTCGGTGTTGCTTAGGATAGAGTCAAAGCATCTCTAACATTGTGTGTTCCAGTATTTAGGAACTGTGACATGAGCAACTACAATGGTTCTGGGAAAGGGCTATCCCAACTGCTTCAGCAGACTACAGGTGCAATTATTGGCACCATTGGCTTGGTTACCAGCGTTGTTGGCTTTTTTCAGCTTGTGCAAGGCAATGCTGGGCTGGTTACCATGCTCTCGCTAATTCTGGGCGTTCTGCTCTTATTGCTCACCTGTCTGTACTACGCTTGCTTCTGGAAACCTGAAGAGCAGGATAAAAGCCCTTCTATCATCACTCCATACGACGACAGGTTGATTCAGGTCCAACGTGCCAAAGAACAGCGACGCAAAACCATCCGTCGTTCAGCGCGAATTGGCATCCTTGCCATTCTATTCTTGATGACTGCAGGGGTTGTGTCTTGGCAACGTATACAAAATCTTCCAGCTAGAACAGTTGTTACTGTAGTTACTGAATTCGATGGACCTGATCTACAAGACCACCGTGTTACAGAAGTAATTTATCAAGAATTGCGAGAAGCGACAGGAAGCTATGCTGATACTAAGATAAAAAGGCTTCCTGAAACTATAAAAGATAGTGATACGGCTCGTAGCAAAGGAGAAAAGGAAAAAGCTGCTATTGTTATTTGGGGTTGGTATAGCAAGTCAGCAGAGGCGAGGGTCAGTACCAATTTTGAGGTACTGAAGCCACCTAAAGGGTTTCCGGAGCTTGGTCAGGAAGCGAAAGGGCAAATTCGGACATTTGCTGTTGCAGAGCTAGATCATTTCATATTACAGAATCGGCTTTCAGCAGAAATGGCATATTTGACGCTGTTTACTGTGGGCATGATGCGATACACCGCAGGAGACTGGGATAGCGCAATTGTTCTGTTGAATGAGGCATTAAAGCAGGCAGAAAGACAACGCGAAAGTGTATTGGTGCTCGATCGAAGTATAGTTCTTAAGCACCTTGCAGATGCTTGCAACCATAAAAGATATTTTGAATGTGCAGTTACTCACTATACTCAAGCAATCGAAATTATTTCTGACAGTACTCTTACCTCTCTCGAAAAAGGTATATTTTCTCCGCAATATTTGTCTGCTGAAACTACAAATACTCATCCCCTCGTTTTACTCAGCTCTAGTTCTGTTAGAACTGCCCAGAACTGGAGAAGCTTGGAAGTTAATTCAAGCGGCGGTCGTTTCCATAACGCTGAAAGCTCAACATTCGATCTCAATTCCTATTTGGCGAAAGTTTATAACAATAGAGGAATTGCTTATGCACAACGGGATAATCTTGACCAAGCAGTTAGCGATTATGAGCAGGCACTTCAGCTTAACCGTAATTTATCAGAAGCTTATAACAACCTAGGAATTGCCTTTGCCAAACAGGACAACTATGAACGCACTATTGAAAACTACAATCAAGCAATTGAATTAGCACCGAATGATGCTCTTGCCTATAACAATCGGGGAAATGTCTACTTTAATCAGGCTGATTATGAACAAGCAATTCAAGATTACACACAAGCCATTTCACTCAATTCAAACTACGCTGAAGCGTATTACAACCGGGGCAATGCCTATCTGGCGGTAGGAGATTATAAACAGGCAATTGTTGACTACAACAAAGCAATTGAGCTTAACCCCAATTTAGCATTGGCTTACAATGAACGGGGAATTGCATATGCTGGGCAAGGCAATTATCAGCAAGCGATTGATGACCTTAACAAGTTGATTGAACTTAATCCGAACGACGCCTTGGCTTACTATAATCGAGGAACCTTGTATGCTCACATTAGCTACTATCAGCAGGCGATTGATAACTACAACAAAGCAATCGAACTCAATCCTAACAATGCTTTGGCTTACAGGACTCGTGGGCTTGCTTACTTCTCCTTAGGTAACCACCAGCAGGCGATTGACAACTACAACAAAGCAATTGAACTCAATCCTAACGATGCTTTGGCTTATTACCATTGAGGAATTGCTTACGCTAAACTAGATAACCATCAGCAGGCGATTGATAACTACAATAAAGCAATAGAACTCAGTCCTAACGATGCTTTGGCTTACAATAACCGGGGAGTGGCTTACTTATCTCAAGGCAATCATCAGCAGGCATTGGCTGACTTCAACAGAGCGATTGAACTCGATCCAGAGTATACTGAGACTTACAATAACCGGGGAGTGGCTTACTTATCTCAAGGCAATCATCAGCAGGCATTGGCTGATATCAACAAAGCGATTGAACTCGATTCAGAGTATGCTGAGGCTTACTATAACCGGGGGGCTATCTACACCGAGTTGGGCAGCTACCAGCAAGCCATCGTTGACTACAGTCAGGCAATAGACCTCAATCCGAATTATGCAGATGCCTACTACCGCCGAGGACGTGTTTATACTGAACTAGGCAATGAAAATGAAGCTATTAGTAACTTTAGGAAAGTATTACAATCAACTGAAGATCCAGCAATGCAACAATTGGCTGAACAGCAGCTTTGGGATCTTGGAAAGCGTTAGTCAGTAGGCAAAATTGGACATACATAATTTGTCCAGGAGATGCTTTTGTATCAGTAACAACAATCCAAGTACCTCGTTTGTAGCTAATTTGCGGCTTGCCATCAAAGAACTCAAACTTAGCCAGCAGACACCAGCTAATGTATCCGTCAAATTGGAGAAGGACTAGGAAGTGAGAACTCATTAGACAAAAGACCTTTGAAGCCAATCACTTCTAATCGTGTGTTAAGCGATTAAACTCAAATGGCGATCGCCCCTTCGATTACCTCTTTCTCCTCTGTCGTCAGGTAGTCCTTCTCTACATTAATTAGTTGAATCTTTGGTTCCTCGCTCACGGCTGAAAGGGCTTTGTAGATGTCTAAGCCCGATCGCCTATCCATTTCCCAAACTACCAACTGGATCTCAGACCAATAGTTCAACGGTTGAGGACAGACTAAATCTCCAATGACTCCCACCCGCTGGATACCAAACTGTTCTCGGAGAACGGATGCTGCTTGTTGTGCCAACTGCCACCACTCAGCTTTCCGCTGTTCATCTTGCTGCATTGACAGCACTCGCTGTCGAAGTGCTTGCACCCAGGCTTGAGGTGGAAGTACCTTCACCGCGCTCGCCAGCCCAAACGTCATCAATAACAACTCAAGCACCCGCTTTGTGCCTCGTTTGTAGCTAATCTGCGGCTTGCCATCAAAGAACTCAAACTTTGCTGGCGGACACCAGCTAATGTATTCGTCAAATTGGATTAGCGTAGGCTCTAGCTGCAGATGGGGAGCAAAGGGGAGGCTGCCCCACTGGGCACTCTCAATCACCTTAATTCGCTGGAAGGACTGCGGTTCCGTTTCAAGGACGAATAGCTTCGGCTGCGCTCGTCCCCCATACCAGTTCTCTTCGTTCCATAGAGGACTGGAGTGAAATGCTAAACCTGGAACACTGCTCGGTCGATACCAGCCATCCTCATCTGGCACCTGTGGCTCATACTGTCCCTCAAGCAGGCGCAAAAACTCAATCTGCTGTCGTTGAGGAGCGACAATCCAACATTCAGGTACACCAGATAATGCATAGTAATCCCGCTTGGCAATGCGATCGCAATACTCGTGTCCTGATAGGAGAACTTCAACCACTAATTCAGCAGGTCCATTAAGATACCAGGAATAAAGCTGATTCAGGTTTTTCGACTTAAAGAACATCAGGTCAGGTGTAAAACCGTTCTCCCCCAATCGCATGACAAAGTCTCGACCAAACGCTTGCCCACCTAAGTCCTCGGCGACATCATGCAAGCAAGTTGAGAGATATTGCCGCACACCATGATGGGGATAATAGGGGTAGTTGGCAACTCCCTCACCGGGAATTAAATTTTCTGGTTGGTACTCGACATCAGCACAGGCTGTTTCTAAATCTTGAAGGACAGAGAAGCGATCGCCTTCAGTAGAGGAAGGTAGATTGAATCCTACCTGCAACGCCTCAATCCACAAATTCATAGGAGCAAGGGCGATCGCGGCATCTGCCCTCCAGCCTTGCAGAACTTGTCTTAGCAGCAAGCGGCTGCCGACGATCGTGTTGCCCACAACTAGACGACCCTCGACTAGTTCCAGTTTGCCTTCGGGTCGGTGGTTAGAGAAGGATTCAAACAACTCTTCAGCGGTGAGATACAAGGAGCGATCGCCTCCTGAAACTAGGCTTGTCTTCTAGCTGCAAAATTCAAAATCTTCTAAGTTTGGCAAGCTACGTCCTTTTGAAGGAGTATACCAAATCCCTTTACGAGTAAGGCTTTTAGAAATTGTTTAACTTTTTTATTTCAAATTTGGCTTTAATGTGGTTTGTTCTTCAACAAGAAGAATAAAAATTGTTTAACTTTATTTTTTGTAGGTTAAATAGTGAACGAAAAATAGGGACTTTTAGGCTGCAAAATTGTTTAACTTTTTTATGCCTTCACAAGACTGCAGCAACGGTGCCAGAGACACTGATCTCACCTTGACTCAACTTCTCTTGAACTGCATCAATTGGAATCAGCAAAACCTCGATCTCCTCGGTGTGGTCGAGGTTTTGAGCAGAAACCAGTTCAACGTTATCAGCCAGAAATAGGTGGATTTTGTTTGTTTCCTTCACTGGATTGTCGTAGAGTGTGGCTAATTTGGTTAAGTGAGTGGCACGATATCCTGTTTCCTCCTGAAGTTCGCGTAGGGCAGCAGATTCAGCGCTCTCCTTTTGTGGATCGAAGGTGCCCGCCGGAAGCTCAATCAACACTTTTCCTGCACCGTGACGGTATTGACGAACAAAGACAATTTCTCGCTTTGCAGTCACCGGAAACACCAGTGCTACATCAGGTCTAACGCTGAGAAAGTAGTCATCGACGATCGCCCCATTAGACAACTCCACTACATCCTGCCGCACCTTGTACCACCGATGATCAAATACCAGTTCAGAATGCAGTAATTTCCAGGGCATTAACTCTTTCATAGGTTGTTGACAAATAAAGGATTACATTGAGGGCATTCTCAAACCTCTGAGCGATCGCCCTCTCTCTTCCTCACTTAATCCTTTACTTTGAATCAACACCCCAAAGTTGCCTAAACCCATTGGGTTCATTAATGAATGCAGCGATTCTCGTCGCTGAAGGGTAGCTTGCAGGCTTAGGTCTGAAGTGGGATTAGAGAGGGCAGAGAGGCGATCGCCTAACCCCAACGCCATCAAAAATAAACCCTGCTGGGTAAAGCCAGCGGTTTGTAATCCAGAAAGTTCACCTTGACGCTCTAGTGCTGTGAAGTCAACATGGGCAGTCAAATCTTGCCGTCCAACGTGAATATAAGGGTTGGAATGATGCGCGTGTTGGTAGTAACACTGCAAGGTTCCTTGAGCGCGAGCAGGGCTATAGTAGCGATTGGCAGGGTATCCATAGTCGATAGTGAGTAAATAGCCGCGATCAAGGTGAGTGGCGATCGCCCCTATCCAATCTAGTGCTGCCAAATTCACCTCGGTGCGATAACCGTTAGGGTAAATCTCAGACGGCAACTTTACCCCCACCCAGTCAAAGTAGCTTTCCAGCTTTGGTGTTGAAAGCTCTCCGATGACTTCCGTAAAGTTACCATTTTGATCAAGCGTGACATACACTTCTCGAAGCTGACCCGCCTCAATCACCAGTTGGTGAACTGGAAAAGCATCAACCAATTCATTGGAAAAACAGCAGCCAACCACTGACTCAGAAGACAAATCCTCTAACGTTTGCCAGGATAAGTTGCCCCAAGATTGGCTGAGTTTGGCTAGTCGCTGCTGCTGTTCCGCAACTAAAGCAGATGATTTCTCTACAATCACATAGCGTAATGCTTCAAAGCACTCAAAATGATGTCGATGCAGATATCGCAGCACATCCTGTACAATTAGCCCTTGCCCTGCACCCATTTCAACTAAGGTGAAAGGTTTGGGATGCTGCAAAATTTGCCACATCTCAGCAAATTGCTCAGCTAACAGTTCACTAAAGTCTGCGCCTAAGTGCGGTGAAGTCACAAAGTCACCTTCTGCACCAATCTTTATCTGATCGGTGTTGTAGTAGCCGTACTGCGGATGATACAGCACCCATTCCATATACTCTACAAAAGTGATGCGTTGCTCAGAAGTTTCTGCAATCTTCTGGGCAATCAGGTCACGAAGCGCCAAATTACTGTCGTTTGTTTCTAGTGCCGTCATGTTTAATATTCGTGTCGGCTTTTATTGTGACACTTTCAAATAATCTGGCTCAACTGCCTAGCTCGAATCAGTTGCTTGAACTTCACCGCTTCTCGGATCGGGTTAAAGTCAGGTTCGGTAGCGATGTCGTTAAAATACTCGGGCTGCAGTTCAATTGATTTCTGCAAACAGTCGATCGCCAATTCCACTTTTCCCCATTGGGCATAGCATCTAGCTTTGTGGTTCCAGACGTTGGGATAGTCAGGGTTGATGGCGATCGCCTGATCATAGGAAGCGATCGCCTCTTCATAGCGCCCCATTTCCTTCAGTGCGCTGCCGTGATTATCCCAAGTGCGGAAGGCATTGGGTTCGAGCTCCAGAGTGTGTTCATAGCAGGCAAGCGCTTCTTCATAGCGCTCAAAGGTTCTTAGCGTATAGCCTTTGCTATACCAGGCGCGAGTAGAATTGGGGGCAAGCTCTAGCGCTTGGTTGTGGGAGGCAATCGCCTCTTCAAACCGCTCCAAACGTCTTAGCGTGATTGCCCGATTGATCCAAACTGTCGGATTGTTGGGCTGAAGCTGAATCGCTTTGTCGTAGGATTTCAGCGCATCCTCATAGCGACCTTCAAAGTAAAATGCTTCTCCTTCGGTGGCGTGATCATCTGCCGTCAGCAGCAACTCTGGAGCAGCAGATTTCAGCGTATTCAATTGTTCTGTCAATTCTTGAATACGGCGCTTCACCTCTGGCGCAACGGTATCTTGCTGCGCTGGAGACGGGGTTAAGTTATCGATCGCCTGAACAATTTGCTCTTTAAACAGGCTCTGCAAGTTTGAAATCTGCTCAATAAACCCAGTCTTCAATGTCTCAATTTCGTGATTGAATTGCTTAGCCTGTTCCGCCAATTCTGAGGTCACTTCTTCGGTCAGTTGTCGCTCTACTTCTTCGCGCAGTTGCTTACGCGTTTCCGACACGATCTGGTTGATCACGCTGCGACGCAACAGCAACAGTCCGATTGCCGCAGAAATGGGTAACAGCGTCAGCACGGTCAGCAGAATGTTGATTAAATCTGTGCTGCTATCAAAGGTACGATCGACTTCTGACTGAATGAGTCGCTGTATCTCGCCACTGTTTTCTAGATTCTCCTCGATCGCCTCTCGAATTCGCTCTGCTTCCCGAAGTTCCTCTAGCTCCTGTCGTTCTTGATCAGACAGAGATGCAGGTGGCGATTCAATTTGCGCTACTGCTCTAGCAGTCAGTGGTGAATTTTGCCAGGTTGCAGCACCGTTTAGTGCCAAGCAGACACAAAAGACCCAGACAACTCCCCGATAGTGACTCATGCCGCTCAGTGAAGAAGGATGTGTCTAAGTTAGCAAGTAAAAAATGCGTAGGGGCGGTTCGCGAACCGCCCCTACACAGAATCGATTGTATAGCCAACCTTTTAGGATTCCTAAGACTGAGAGGCGATCGCTACAGGTTGGTCTACGTATTCGGAAACAATTTGCCTGAACTGGTCACCCTCAACCGTTTCCTGGTCTAGGAGCGTATCGACCAGGCGATCGATCAAGGCGCGATTTTCTCTGATGATTTGGCGGGCTTCTTCGTAGCAGTTGAAGACAATTGATCGCACCTGACGGTCAATTTTAGTGGCCATTTCCTCGGAATATTCCGTGTTGCGAGTCATCAGATCTCGTCCCAGAAATACTTCGCTGCTGCCGCTTTCCAGCGCAACGGGGCCGAGGTCAGACATACCATAGAGCGTTACCATTGACCGGGCATAGTTTGCCACGGCACGGATATCGCTTGACGCGCCGGCCGTGACTTCATCGTGACCAAAAACTTCTTCTTCAACGGCTCGACCGCCGAGCGCAACCGTAATCCGATCAAGGAAATTAGCGCGGCTGTGCAGTCCGTCATCAATGCTTTCCTGATTGAGCAGCGGTTTGGCAAAGCCACCAATGCCGCCAGAACGAGGAATGATCGTCACCTTGTCGAGCGGGTCAGTGTTCTTTAACAAAGTCATGAGCAGGGCGTGACCCACCTCATGATAGGCAACCAGGCGTTTTTTCTTGCTGTCGAGCAAGGGCATCAGGCTCATGCCAATCGTGATTCGGTCGATCGCATCGTCGACTTCAAGATTGCCAATCGTCTCCTTCCGTCGCCGTGCGGTGAGAATGGCGGCTTCATTGAGCAGGTTTGCCAAGTCAGCGCCAGAAAAACCGGGAGTTTTACGGGCGATCGCCTCTAGAGAAATTTCCTCATTCAGCTTTTTATTCCGGGCATGAACTTGCAAAATGCCGAGTCGCCCTCTATAGGTGGGCAAGTCAACCGTCACCTGACGATCAAAGCGACCGGGACGCAGCAAGGCAGAGTCAAGGACATCAGGACGGTTGGTTGCGGCAATGATGATGATGCCGGTGTTTCCCTCAAACCCGTCCATCTCGGT
>NZ_JACJOV010000102.1:0-1704 GCF_014695745.1 Leptolyngbya sp. FACHB-671
AGCTTAGTCGCCTGTTACTCTGGGCACGGCGGGGAGCTTTACCGGGGTGGGGAATGGAAAGCCGTACCCAAAGAAGAAATCAAGAAACGATTTCGAGACGGTGAACTCAAACTGCTCCTTTGCACGGAATCTGCCAGCGAAGGCTTAAACCTGCAAACCTGTGGTGTATTGTTCAACTACGATATGCCCTGGAACCCCATGCGGGTCGAACAGCGAATTGGGCGGATCGACCGGATTGGACAACGCTACACCACCGTCAGAATTCACAATTTCTACTACGATGGCACAGTAGAAGCCAAAGTTTACAAGAAACTGCGCGATCGCATCAATGCCTTTGCCACGGTTGTTGGTAATCTCCAGCCGATTTTGGCAAAAGTGCCAACCTTTATTGAACGAGCAGTGATGAGTGCTGATCCCCAGGAAGAAGATGTCCTCTTCTCCGAATTCGATCACGACCTGGAAACGCCCCCTCTGCGTCCTGCCCTCGATGAAATGGTCGCAATGGATGTAGAAGCAGATTTAGCTGAGCTACGGAAGCCAATTGCACCTGCACCTATCTTAATGGAGGACGTAGAGCAGCTCTTTACGACCTCCACCCTCTTGAAAGCTTATGGAGCCAATTTTGAGAAAAAGAGTAATAGCATCTGGAAGTTAACTTACCGCTCCGAGTCTTATCAAGTCACGTTCAACCCAATCGTATTTGATGGGCACCCTTCATTACGGTTAATGACTTTTGGAGAACCATTATTTGAAGATCTACTTCAAGCGGTGACAGCAGAACAATCACCGTTGGGATAAGTAGCTGTTGTGATTGCTCCCTAAACAGTTCACCTCTGTGCTGTAGTGAATGAAATACAGCACTTCTTTTAAACAGAAGAGGAATCGTGTGTATAGCGAGTTAGCAAGTCATGAGCCGTTTTTCTGTGCTTCTCAACTAGTTCTGGAGGCGAGAGGAATTGGGTATTGCTCATGAAGCGACAAACCCAGTAGCAGAATTCATTAAGCGATCGCCTCGGCAGCTTAATCGTATAGTCTACATATTTTGGTCTGCCATCTTCACCTTTTGGTCCTAGACTAATCGACTGGGCCGGGTGTCGCTTTTCACCTTCCAAAATGAAGCCCATAACCTCTGGAAAGAAGCGAACCGCCACCTCAATCAACTTTAACTTTCCTTGCCTTTCAAGCTGCTGTTCCTCAGTTGTTCCCAAGAATAAGCCCCAACCGCTCTCCAAAAGCCTATGGGCAACCTGCAAGCTCTGCCACTGGCACTCAGTGTTCCGTTTGTACCCCTGTAATCGTTTGAAATGCTCACTGAGACGATCAAGCCTAGAAAGGGCTAAGTGCCCACTTTCACAATCTTCATGCAGTAGATACCACGCAATATCCGCGTAAATCAGTTGCAACGGGTACACGCGGATATACCTCGTCTCACCAGATGGGTGGGGATTGCGGCTGCGAAAGAGTTCAATAGCCTGTCCCTGGAGGATGGCTTCTTCCAGTTCCTCTAGTTCTTCAAACAACGTTCCTCGATACCTGTGCTGCGCCATCATCTCTTCAGGATCAGTGTGGACAATGGTGCGGTCAATATGAGTTCTTATCGGATAGAACAACTGCTCTGATAGTTGTAAACCCCGCAACCGACGCTCTAAACGCTGGTAAATCTTTTTAATTTGAGGGTCGTGCTGATATTTTGCCTGGGAATGT
>NZ_JACJOV010000103.1:0-8711 GCF_014695745.1 Leptolyngbya sp. FACHB-671
AATAGAGAGTGGAGTAACGACTGCTCCAGCCCTATTTATCAATAACATTCAATATACCGGACGCTGGAAAATAACAGAGTTGATGGCTGCCATTGTCGCTGCAAGTCACTAAGTTCCCCGAGCTTTGCTCTCAATTCATATTTGACTTGCCTGTAAGTGCTGTAAGCCATCTAATTTTGATGGCTAGACTTTGCCTATTCTGCTGAACAAAATTACCGCTTTTTGAACCATGCCAACACCTGAATTCCTGCATATTGATTTAGTCAATTACAAATCGGTATTTCATTGAGGATAATTCCATGACACGTTCATTAGTACAAGGCAAGAATAATTCTAGGCATGAAAGTACACCTCAGACTGATTCTCTTCAGGGCTTCTCTGTTAATCATGCCCTGATTGCGATCGCACAACAAGTCACTGAGTTGCTGAGACAAACTTATCCGATACAAACTGATGAAATTGAAATAGGAGAAACAGAATGATACTGCAAGATAAAGTGGCGTTAGTCACCGGAGGCACATCGGGAATTGGCAGAGCAACGGCGATCGCTTATGCCCAGCAACAAGCAAAGGTGGTGGTGGTGGGTCGTCGAATGGATGAAGGTGAAGAAACGGTTCGATTGATTCAGGAGGCTGACGGAGAGGCGATTTTTGTGCAAGCAGATGTCACGAAAGAAGCCGATGTTCAAGCAATGGTTGATAAAGCGGTTGACGTTTTTGGTCGGTTAGATATTGCTTCTAACAATGCAGGAACGATCGGCGAAAATCCTTCACTGATTGAGCAAACAGAAGCTGAATACGATCGCACGATGAACATCAATGTCAAAGGCATTTGGTTGTCGATGAAACATGAAATCGCTCAGATGTTGAAACAGGGAAGTGGTTCAATCGTCAATACGGCATCTGCGAATGGAGTCGTTGCATTTCCTACCTTCCCCCTCTACACCGCGAGTAAAAGTGCAGTAATAGGCTTGACAAAAGCGGCTGCGCTCCAATATGCCAAAGCGGGGATTCGCATCAATGTCGTTGCACCAGCGGTAATCGAAACAGATATGTTTGAAGCAGCGACAGGTGGACAGGATGAAGTTAAAGCTCACATGGCAGGACTTCACCCGATCGGACGAATTGGAACACCGCTTGAAGTTGCAAATGCAGTCCTGTTTTTATCATCTGACCTGGCATCGTTCACAACAGGTGAAACGTTGATGGTAGACGGCGGGTATGTAGCGCAGTAGTCGAAAGGCAGTGCAAAATGTTTGATACAGCACTTCAAGCGACTCACTAAAGCAACACTGAAATTGGTTCGCTAACTCCATCAGAAACTCCATAGGAATCTGCAAGAAGTTGAGTGTTGGAACTGACTACACTCAAGTGAACTAAGACAAAGAGAACTTAGGAGTTGATGATAATGTCCCAAGTGTCTTTTGCCTCACCACCACAAAACTAAAGAAAGGAATTGTTAACATGAGTACCCAACCGACCGAAGTGATCAAAGAGTTTCTGGCAAATACGGCAATCGAAAAGGTCGAGGCGGCGGCCCGACGGCTCGTCGCGGAGGACGCAACATACATTTCCCTGAATTTCGACAACCCTGAACTGAAGCAAATCTTGCCTTGGACGGGAACCTCTAAAGGTCCCCAAGCGTTCATCGATACGTTCTCCCGGGTTGAGAAATGGTGGGCAATCGAGGACTTCGCCGTTACCGCCCTCTTCGGTGAAGGCGAGAACGTTGCTGTGTTCGGCAGGTTCACGTACCGCTCGGTCTCGCTGAGCAAAGCGGTGACCTCACCGTTCTCGATCCACGCAAAGGTGCACAACGGGAAGATCGTGTACTTTCAGTTCATGGAGGATACTTTCGCGACCGCTCGCACTTTCAGCCAGAAGGGGACTTGGACCATCAAAATCGCTCCGAACCGGCCGGAGTTCGAGGTGTAATAGCAGCCTATGATGCCTAACCATGCGTTGCACCGGAACGCTACAGTTTGGTCGGTTGAGTTTTCAAGGTTATCTGCGTCCGGTGAGCTTGGTCGTTATGTAGCGAGGGTGAAGAATGAAAAGAGAGTTAGCGATAAATTTTTTGTTCTCGTTTGTGGGCGGCGCAATGGTCTGGGCTTTGTCACCATCCTTATCCGGGCAGGTCGAACCGTGGGATTGGGATGCGACAGGTTTTTATTATTCCGCAGCACTTCTTATTGTTGGCCTTACCGTTGGCTTTGCTCGGCCTAAACATGTTTGGTCGCACTATGCCGGTATTATTCTTGGTCAACTGACGTATATGCTTCTTTTTCTGCCCGGCGGTCCGTTAATCCCTGTTGGAGTCGCTTTTTTAGCGGCTTACTCCACAATCGCTTTAGCAGGAGCAGCAAGTGGAGCCTGGTTTCGTCGCGTCAGCCGGGGTGCGTGGTGATTTTGCTGCCTAACAAGACACTGCAGCGAACCCGGCTGTCGCGCTCCGGCTGTAATCCACGCTGTCATCGCGGACCGGGTCGCTGAGCTTGGGTTGTTATAGACCGTATGAATCTCGATGCTGGTGTGCGTACCGCGCTGGCTACCGAAGCAGAATTAAAGCCATCTTAGAGGCGGCAAACGCGGCGATCGCGCTCAGGCAACAATGAAGGATTCTTGTCGTTCTGAAGTAATGGTAGGCAATGAATGCTTGCCCCATCTTGAAGTCTGCTTCACGCAGCATTGTTAAGACGGTGCTCGATCGCTGCTTAACAATTGTGATGCAACAGACAAAAACACATCATTAATTCAATGATCTGCCTCGCATTGATGTACCAACCCTGATCATTCATGGAGATAGCGATCGCATTCTGCCACTGGAGTCCACCGCAGCAAGACTTCCAAAGCTGATTAAAAACAGTCAACTGGTTGTCATTCCTGGTGGACCACACGCGATCAACTGGACTCACGCCGATCAGGTCAATCCCCTGTTACTGGGCTTTCTTCAGCAGGAATAATTAGTGATCTGCTGCTTTTCTGGCTTGCGAAAAAACTCTGTGATTCACCCCGCTGAAGTAGGTTTACATGCTAGGGCGTGATTGTGTCTTCGTCTACAACGTCAACTAAGAATGGATCGGACAAAAATGAGTATTCAGCAATTAATCACGCCTGAAAAGCACGACTTAGGTGGGTTTAGCGTACATCGCATCTTACCGAGTGAAACCCTAAAAATGGTTGGACCTTTCATCTTTTTTGATCACTTAGGCCCAGCTATTTTCCCGGCTGGAAAAGGCGTCGATGTTAGACCCCATCCACACATCAATTTAGCAACGGTTACCTATTTGTTTGAAGGAAGCCTTCTGCATAGAGACAGTCTAGGTACAGTACAAGAGATTTTTCCGGGCGAGGTGAACTGGATGACAGCGGGCAAAGGTATTGTTCATTCTGAGCGATCGCCCGAGAGCTTTAGAGAGAAAGAATCTACTCTTCACGGCATTCAGACCTGGATTGCCCTCCCCGAAACCGCTGAAGAAGTTGAACCCAGCTTTTCACATTATCCGGCGACTGATTTACCGAGGTGGACTCAAACAGGCACCAGTGCGACCTTGATCGCCGGTAGCTACCAGTCTCACCAATCACCCGTTAAAACCTACTCTGCTACTCTTTACCTAGCGCTCGTTTTCACAGGGGGTAGTCAATTTCAGCTAGCGCCAACAGAAGGTTTAGAAAGGGCCGTTTATAGCGTCACATCTGGACTGTTCATAAATGGAGAGCCTTTAGAGCCATATCGTTTAGCCGTTTTAGCGCCGGATGAATCAGTAGATATCCGGGCGGGGGCTGAGGCAAAAGCAATGATTATCGGCGGGGCACCAGTGGGCGATCGCACAAAGTACTGGAACTTTGTGTCGAGCCGCTCAGCGCGTATCGAGCAGGCAAAACGAGATTGGCAAGACCGCCGCTTCCCGGCGGTTCCCGGTGAAACTGAATTCATTCCGCTCCCTGATGATTCAGATCGCGGTAGTAGCGTGACCCCTCTGAGCTGACGATGGCTAGGCGTTTTTGCTGAGCGAGAGAACAGCCGCTTAACTCGTACAGCAAGGCTTTCTACTATTTCGGATTAAGTCTATTTCATTCACAAAATGCTTGGAAAATGATATGGAAGTTGGAATTGACAGTTTTGCCTCGGTTGGAACGAGTGAAAATGGTGAAACGGCGGATGCCGCGCAGTCTGTCGCCGAACTGCTGGAGAGAATAGAGCAGGCGGATCGTTCCGGCTTGGATATCTTCGGTATCGGCGAGCATCATCGCCATGAATTTTTAGATTCGGCAAACGCGGTTATTCTCGCCGCTGCCGCCGCACGCACCGAGTGCATCCGTCTAACCAGCGCGGTTACGGTGCTAAGCGCGGCTGACCCGGTGCGCGTGTTTCAACAATTCGCCACGCTCGATCTGATCTCAAAAGGTCGCGCCGAAATGGTTGTCGGGCGCGGCTCGTTCACCGAAGCCTTTCCGCTATTTGGATTTAGCCTTGGCGATTACGATGAGATTTTCGCTGAAAAGCTCGAACTCTTGCTCAAAATTCGGGATAATGAAACGGTCAATTGGTCGGGCAAATTTCGCCCCGCGCTGGAAAACCAAGCAATTTATCCGCGTCCGCTGCAAAAGCCGTTTCCCATCTGGATCGGGGTCGGCGGTACGCCGCAATCTTTCCTCCGCGCCGGAATGCTTGGACTGCCGCTCGTGGTCGCCATTATCGGCGGCGAAACGCATCGCTTTCGCTCGCTCGTCGATTTATACCGCGATGCCGGAAAGCGCGCCGGGTACGCGCCCGAAACATTGAAAGTTTCATTGCATTCAATCGGTTATGTCGCCGACACGACCGAGCAAGCCGTTGAAGAGTTCTTTCCAGGCTACGCCGAAACCTTCACTAGAATCGGCAAAGAGAGAGGCTGGCCGCCTGTTACGCGCGCCGCTTTTGACGCCCAGCGCGGTGCGACCGGCGCGTTACTAGTCGGCAGTCCCGAAGAAGTGGCGGAGAAAATCCGCCGTCATAGCGAATCGCTCGGCGGCATTTCGAGAGTAACGTTTCAAATGGACAACGCGCAGATGAACCACGCCCAACTGATGCGCTCCATTGAACTAATTGGCACGCGAATGTCACCACTCTTGAACAATTAAAATATGCTCACGATCGTAGACAACCTAGCCATCGTTCTATATACAGGTCACGAGATTCGATGCAGCTATTCGTCGTGATGAAACGTGATCAAGATTGGCGGATTGAAGGGCTACTCAATGCCCAGAAGTTGACCCTAGAACGGCAATTCTTCTTGGACGAGTTTGACTCGCTGAGTGAAGAGGCTCAACGTCAAGTAACCCATCTCGTTACAGATATCAAGCAGGCTTCGCTTCAATCGCGGGAGTAAGCAAAGAATTCGGCAACAATTGCGAATGAAATAAGAATCTGAAAGCAATCAAGCAGTTTCACTCATTACACTTCGTGGTGAAGCCGATTCAATGTAAGCCGTTTACCAGTTCGCGACCTTGATACAAAGTTTGAGGCGATCTGCTGCCACTTAGAGATACTGAATGGATAGTGGATAACCGGACAACCATTTTTGCAAACGGCAGTTATACAACGCGGTAAGCAGACAAGGAGCATATCCAAAAATGGTTAAAGGTAGGTTGGAAGCATTCAGCGATGGGGTAATCGCTATTATTATCACCATTATGGTACTGGAGTTAAAAATACCTCATGAGTCAGATTTAGCTGCACTACGTCCGTTGATTCCAATCTTTCTAAGTTATGTGTTGAGTTTCGTGCATGTTGGTATCTACTGGAACAATCACCATCACCTGTTTCAGGCAGTCCGACAAGTGAATGGTTCAACTTTGTGGGCAAACCTCCATTTGTTGTTCTGGTTATCATTATTTCCCTTTGTCACCGCATGGATGGGTGAAAATCTCTTTGCTGCGTTGCCTGTGGCGCTTTATGGTGTGGTTCTATTGTTGGCTGCGATCGCCTACTTCACTCTAACCCGCACACTTGTTTTTCACCACGGTCAAGATTCCACACTTGCAAACGCTCTTGGTCGGAATTTTAAAGGCAAGTTATCAGTATTGACTTATGCAGTTTCAATTCCACTTGCTTTTGCAATCTCTTGGCTTGCATGTGCATTATACGTTCTGGTTGCAGTCCTGTGGCTCATTCCCGATCGTCGTATCGAAAAGACGTTGAACTCATAAAACTATAGCCCTCTACACACAAGGATATGACTATGCGTAGACTCGTAAGTTCACCAGATGCCGTTGGCAACCTCACCTTTCAAGACACTGAAGTTCCTACTCCGAAGGCTAACGAGTGCTTGATTCGCGTCAAGGCATTTTCGATGAATCGGGGCGAACTTAAGCGATCGCAAAATGATCTACTGGGCACTCCGATTGGCTGGGATGTCGTTGGCGTTGTTGAACAAACAGCACAGGACGGTAGTGGCCCACCCACAGGGACAAAAATTGTTGCCCTCTCCATCCGCTCGGAGGGCTGGGCAGAATATGTAGCAATTCCGACTCGCTTTCTGGCTGTCATTCCTCAGGGCGTATCAGATACCGATGCCGCCACACTGCCCGTCGCGGGGTTAACGGCACTGTATGCAGTGGAAAAGGGATCTCGTTTACCAGGAAGTCGAGTGTTGATCACGGGGGCAACAGGGGGAGTGGGACTCTTCGCCATGCAGCTTGCTCAGATTATGGGAGCTAGCGTCGTTGCCCAAATTCGTCAGCCAGCGCAAGAAGCATTTGTGCGAGATTACGGCGCAGATGAAGTGGTGCTAACCGAAACCGGACAAGAAGCCAAGCAGTTCGCGCCTTATCGACTGATCGTTGATGGAGTAGGAGGTGAATTGGTCGGGACGCTAACTGCGTTTTTGGCTAAAGGAGGCACCTGCGTTTGTTATGGCAGTAGCAGCGGCAATGAGATGAAGCTGTCCCTATCAGACTTCTATTTCGAGAATGGAGGACAGCGCACGCTTTACGGGTTCACGCTGTACACCGAAGTAGAGATGGAAAGTGCTAGTTCTGGGCTGGCTCGTCTACTGAGGTTAGTTGGGCAGGGGCGGCTCAAAACGCACATCGATCGAGCAGTTTCATGGCGTGAAGCAGGCGTAACAGCGGCTGATTTGATCGGGCGCAGATTTTCAGGCAAGGCTGTGCTGCATGTGGACTAATTGTTGCTCATCGGCTGAGTTATGTCAGCCACACAGGAATAGATTATCGCTGAGCTTTATTTGCAAAGAATGAAACGATTTACCTTGTTTACTTTCCTGTATCTCGCGCTGGGAGTTTGTCTGACAGCGATCGCGCTTGGATACCCAAACCTGCCTTCGGGTCTTCAAACAAGCTTGTTCATTAGTGCAGGAGCGTCCTACATCGCTTGTATTCTCAGTACCTTTCCAGTTTGGCGTGAGACAGCGATTCGCTTCTATCGCAGGCAGAATTCAGTGGTCATTCTACCCTGGTTGGTGATTGGATTCAATATTGTTTGGATGCTCTGGGAAGTTCAGAGTCAGAACTGGGCAATAGAAGCCATTTTACAAGCGTTTTCGCGGCTAATAGTTGCCTTACTGTTTGCAGAAATCATTGTGATTACACAGCAAGTGAATTCTGAACATTAGGGTCTAAATCAGATGATGCCGAAACAAACTCGTTTCAGCAACGCGAGATAGAGTCAAACGTATTACATGAGGAACACCATGAATAAGCCCAAGTTTTTTGTTACCCCCGGTTATGGGGAATACATGCTGAATAACTTGCATTACTCGCAAGCGGTAAAAATTGGCGATCGCGTGGAGATATCAGGTCAAGGCGGCTGGGATGACAATCTGCAAATTCCAGAATCGCTTGCGGATAAGATCGCCCAGGCGTTTCGGAACATAGAGCGAACCCTGGAGACTGCCGGGGCGGGTTGGGAGCATGTTGTCCATGTCAATTCTTACCATGTTGGCGGGTTTCCCCCAGAGGTTAACGATGTGATGGTCAAACTATTTCGTCATTACATGCCCAACCACGCCCCAATCTGGACAGAGCTAGGTGTCGCAGCTCTTGCACTGCCAACGATGCGGATTGAAATCCGCGTTACTGCAATTGTTCCGTGAGTTTTGCATCAGCGACAGCGCTGCTCTACACCGATCGGAGCAAGCAGATGGAGTAATAACTGCGACACGAAATTGATGCTAACTAGAACTGATCCATCAGGAGGACGATCATGAAACTTCAAGCCATTTTCGGATTACTAACGATCGCGACAGGATTGCTCGGAGGTTCATTCACTCATCCAGCGATCGTGCACAGCATTTCTTCACAGCAAACATCACCCGTTCTGATCGCCACTGCCTACACTGATTTAACCTTACCCACTTTGCGCCAGGGAGATCGCGGCAGAGACGTGGAACTGTTGCAGCGTATTCTTCTTGACAATGGCTTTTTAGGAGCTGCAGGCGTGAGGTTAGGCAATCCAAATGGTGCGATCGTCAATGGCATCTTTGGTGAGATTACAGCTTCTGCAATACGAGATTTACAGCAACGGTACGAAATTCCAGTCACAGGGCAAGTCAATCCTACAACTTGGGAAGTCCTGGATATGCACGAAAACCCCTACCGATCGCCGCTTCCCTGGAAACAATAGAACATTACACAACCATAAGCCACAGGAGATTTCTCATGAACCGAAAGATTCTTTCAACCAAAATCACAACTACAATCGCAATCGCA
>NZ_JACJOV010000104.1:0-7999 GCF_014695745.1 Leptolyngbya sp. FACHB-671
CGTCTACGGCATTACCTAGCACGGCTGCACCGTAAAACCTTGTGCTACTCCAAATCCCTTGAGATGTTGAAATGTTCACTCCGTTTGCTGCTTCACTATTTGAAGTATCGAGCTATTCCTCTACCTACTTAACCATTACGGTTTCAGCAACGCCACGCATCCTACCTGGCTGACTGACAAATCTTTTGATGTAGGTTGGGTGAAACAACGTGCAACCCAACACTCACCCAGATTCCGTTGGGTTACGCATTCGCTTCACCCAACCTACGATATGTCCATAGTTATCGCCTAGTCCATCAAGCGAGAAGCGGTCAGGGAAATATCTGCATACCCCCAAGCTTGCTCAAGCCGTTCCTGGGTGATTTGGGCTTCTGCGGTTTTGCCTTGAGCCTGTAAGCTCTGAGTCAAGCCGTAAAGCGACCAGCCATTCTCAGGATAAATTGCTAGATCTTCTCGGTAGGTTTGTTCTGCTTCGGCTGGGCGACCTGCTTGCAGCAGTACAGCCCCTAGCGTTTGCCGAACTGGGGAATACCAGGGTGACGGTTCGTCATAGCTAAGTTGGTCTTCCAGGGTGATACCCGTTTGCAGGTGGGCGATCGCCTCCTCAAAATTTCCCTGTTTTGCTGCCAGTTCACCCGCTAACACCTCACTAGCAATTTGCAGCAGGTGAGAAGTGCTGTTGATATCCCAAATGGTAACTCCTTCCAAAGCGGGACTGGTGGCGATCGCTCTCACGGCTTCCAGTTCCTCCGTTGCGGCTTGCAACTCACCTTTTGCGGTGT
The DNA here is from genome assembly GCF_014695745.1 of Leptolyngbya sp. FACHB-671. NCBI lineage: Bacteria > Bacillati > Cyanobacteriota > Cyanophyceae > Leptolyngbyales > Leptolyngbyaceae > Leptolyngbya > Leptolyngbya sp. FACHB-671. The sequence continues at coordinate 783 of NZ_JACJOV010000104.1, forward strand.
ACGCCATGCCTCGCGCAAAATGCCACACCCCTGTCGGATACACCAGATCTTCTGCTGGAGCGGGCTGCGCTAAGATCTCATTCCACATGCCAAATTTAACGTAGGTGTAAAGCGGAATGGTGGAGTAATGCTGCAAGGTGCCAAAGCCTGCTTCCCGAATTAGTGATTGGTTAACCAGTGCAGCCGTCTGGTGAGCGGCTTGGAGCGCGTTCTGTTGTTGTCCTGACATGGTTGCCGCATACCAGCCAAAGTGTTCATTGTGCGGCATGTAAGCAATTGGATAAGTCCCTTCAGGGTTATGCTGACGGGCGTATTCAGCATCGGCGGCTGCGGCTTGGCGGTTTGCTATCACTGCATCGTTATAGCGCCCTACCCTTAGATAAATGTGTCCAGGCATGTGAATTAAATGTCCAGTGTTGATGCGAAGCAACCGCAGGCGATCGGCTGCATCTGCTGCTAAATCAGGACGTTTAGCCTCAACTGCATGAATATAAAGGTGAATCGCACCTACATGATAAGGATTGCGGCTTAAGACCGATTCTAAAGTCGTGATAATTTCAGCCCCCTCAGGTCTGGGTTCTCCGTTTTCTTGCCAATAGTCCCAAGGAACAGTGTCCATCAAGGCTTCGGCAAACAGGGTGGCAGCATCCAGATCATCGGGGTATTGTTGAGCAACTTGTCGCATCGCATTTGCATACGCAAGATCTAGTTCACTCCGATCTGCGACTGGTTCAGGGGCGTAGCGTGTTGCCAGTGCTGAAATGTATGCTCCTTCTTGATCAGTTGCGTGTTCGCTGAGGGCGATCGCCCTCTGAATTGCTTCCCAAGCTGTAGGAACTGCGCCATCTTCCATTGCGGCATTGATGTTCGGTCCTAAAACATACGCCATTCCCCAGTGACATATTGCACAAGTTGGATCAAGTTCAGCAGCCTGTTGAAAAGCTCGAAGAGCCTCAGCGTGGTTGAATCCGTAGGCCAAAATCAATCCTTGGTCAAAGTAGCGCTGCACCTGTGGGTTAGATGTAGAAATGGGATGACTATAGTTACCCAAATCGTCAAATAAAGGAACCGTTGCTTCTGTGGAAGTTGCAACCTGTTCAGTTGATTCTGCTTGATGCTGGTCAGGAGTGTGAGCCAATGCCAGCTTAGAATGACCAGCTAATTCCACCGCTGCCAATAAGGTTAGTGCAAGCAGGGTTGGATAAGGGTTAAAGCTGTAGCTCATTTGCATGTCCTCCAATTGAGTAAGAAGTTAGAACAAAGACCTTTAGTTAAGGGAAAAGCGGTTGAAACGATGCCGCGTTGCGTTGCTCTGCACGGTAGCGCAAGTATTGCGGCTCCGCCTCGTGAGAGGAGGTAGAGCCTCCAGAACGCATTCCGGAGCTTCGCTTTGGAACGAGAGTGTTGGAGTTATTTTGACTCGCTGCTTTTGAGTTTGGTAAAGAGAAATGTCCAGCGTGTTGTCTTTGAATTGGTATAACGTTTTGCCTTGCTGTTGAGGGACAGATTGAAGGCGATCGCTTGGATTATGAACAAACACATCGGTAAACTCATTTTCAGGTATCTTTAGCTCATCTAGTGTTGCATTGGTCAACAGGTCAAGGTCAATTAGCCGAAAGGAGATACCACATGTCAGCACAACGGTCAGCAGAATCTTTAGGCTCTGCATTAATGGGCGATCGCTTCTCACCATGAGAGTTACCTCAAAAAATTGCTAGAGTTCAAGCCGTGTGATTAGCTTGGCTTGCTATCCAAAACTCACTTCATTAAAAACTGATTGCTAGTAGCGCTTTTCTATCTAGATTAAAGCGTCCTGCTCAGAGTCAAAGTAATGATGCTTAGTAGTTGTTGGATCGTAGATTTCAAGTACTGTAGGTTGGGTGAAGCAAAGCGTAACCCAACAGAACCCATGCGATTGCGCTTCTGGGTAATAAATTCAACCTCTCAAACGTTCTCATAGATACAATCTAGAGCAACATTGCAATTTGATTGGCATGAAAAAGTCAGAAAAGGTTAGAAGATGCAATCGTTGATACAGATTTTTTTGAAGTTAGGGCGATCGCACTTTATCTTCCGATCCGCTTATACCTCTGCACTGCAATACAATGCTTCTGTAGCGACAACATTAGCAATGTGATGGCTAACAATGCTTCTGCATGGACGACATTAGCAATGTAATAACTAACAATGCTTCTGTAGCGCATCACAATGCTTTTGTAATGACTAACAATGCTTCTGTAGCGACAACATTAACAATGTAACGGCTAACAATGCTTCTGCATCTCGATACAGTCCCGCTGCATCAGCTTTCAGTGACATGAGATTTGACTTGTTGTTCAGATTGTTTTTGAGTTTGCTGTGTGTGAGATTGCTGAGTTAAAGGATTGGCTGTAGCAGCTACGGCAAATTGACTGAGATCAAAGATGAGTGAATCCTGACGAGGACGGGAATACCGTGCTGCGATCGCACATAGTTTGCACATAAAAGTAGTCCTCCAAACTTATATCTGAACAGGAGCGGTCATTAACAAGATGTCGCCCGTGTGATGAATCAGGGGATGGGGAACAACTTTGGTGCGATCGATCTCCTGAAAATAGTTTTCTCTGGTGTCACGCTAGTTTTCATATCATGCCTCACTTGCGAATAATGTAATAGTCATTCTGGAAATCGTGTGCTAGTCGTTTAATTTCGACCTGCTTAAACCCAGCATTGGCAAGCAGTTCCAGTGCTTTTTCCTGCCCCCACATTGCCCCTAATCCCATGCCACCATAGGCAAGGGAAACCGTCATACAGTGCATACAGGAAATGGTATAGAGCAGTGGTGCAACAGGATGATCCAGGTTGCCGCTTATATCGGTTGTGGCATGAATATCTTGCATCAGGTAAACACCATCAGGACGTAACGCACTGTGAATGTTCTTTAATACAACATCGGGTTTAGCCTGATCGTGAACAGCGTCAAAGGTGGTAATGAAATCGTAGCGATCGCTCTCTGCCAAAGTCGCTGCATCTTTTACCTGAAACTGGATGTTGTGAAGTTTCCGTAGTTGGGCTTCATGGTTGGCATTGGCGATCGCTTCTGCTGAAAAGTCATAACCTGTAAATCGGCTATTTGGAAAAGCTTCTGCTAACTTGGTGAGTGCCCGCCCGCTGCCGCAACCCACATCTAACACATCAATACCCTGTTGCAAAGCTTCTATGAGTCCAGGAATCAGGGGTAACACATGGTCAAACAGTGCAGATACAGTCGTTTGCCCGCTATCTTCTGCCATTACTGCATGGAAGCGCTTGAATTCTGAGTAGGGAACACCACCACCTTTGTAGAAACAATCAACAATCTGATCTTCTACCGTTCCTAAGAGTCTCAAGCATTGTCGCCTCAACCTATACCGCAACACAGCTGTGGATGAATGTGGGTAAAACTCTTATCTTTGAATCCTGGTTCGATGCTTTGGTGGTACTGAGATAAGAAACAATCCTGAAAATAGAAGGACGTAGCAAGTTCAAAAAAGCCGAGGTAACTCAAGGCTTCAATTGCTACGCCCCTATTGAGGTCAGTTTCTAGTCTCTAGCCAGCTTCTAGTATCTACAACGCTTGCGTTAGTTGAAATTCTGCGTTGAATCTAGGCTTTACTGTGTGTAGCGGGGTCGGCAACGTATTTGAAGTTTTCATCAGAATTCCAGGGTCCACGCTCATCCTTCCCACCGTTGGATGACAAGTTGAAGTAAAGATCGACGGTTTCGTCGGGTTGGATATTGCCAAAGAATGGATCATCCAATTTGCCCAACGAGTCCAGTGCTTTCATGAACATCTTTGTGTGAGAAATTTCCCGCGTCAGCAGATGGACTAGTGTTTGTTTGGTTCCCTCATCCGTTGCTAGTTTGATTAGTTCTTCGTAAGTCTGACGGGCCCCAGCTTCTGCGGCAATGTTTGCTCTTAGATCACGAACAACGTCGCCACCTTCGTTCAAATAGCTTGCCGTCCACGCGCTCCCCTGGCTGTCTAGAAAGTGAGGACCCACACCCCGCACAGCAAACAGCGTACTTTTAAAGGCATCTGTTTGATCCACATTTTTAGTATGTCCTTCGATCAGTTTGCCCACCATTTCAAGGTGACTAAATTCTTCGATCGCAATATCTTGCAGCATGTCACGTATACCTGCATTCTCAACATGGAATGACTGCACCCAATATTGTAATGCTGCAGATAGTTCTCCCGTGGCACCCCCAAACTGCTCTAATAGAAGCTGAGCATATCGAGGATTTGCTTCCTTGATGTCAACGTTATGGATAAGTTCTTTTTTATGAAAAAACATGATTCTCCTCTGTGTACAAATTGAGAACTAAACTATCTTTAACGTGTTACAAAACGATTTTTACTCGCTTCCTCACGATAGAGGGAGGTATCTGACAAATCATGCTCCTACAGGTTGAGATAGGGCATCTAAAGTAGGACGAATGGAGTTTATATCAAGCGATTGTGCAGAAGACCTTCTCAAGTTCTGCAATAGTCAACTCTCTTTTGGGCTATAGAGCAGCCCAAAAGCTTAATATTCTTTTCACGAATGACTCAATACAGCAGCTTTTCTGAAGCCGCAGGACTAATGCTTGCAATGACTGCTGTAATGCTTTCAGGCTTGATCATCGGGTAGATTGCCACCATGCTTGGCGATGAGGCTGTTGAGTTCTTGTTGCATCTGGTGCTGAACCTGCTCATAACAGGCATCAACATAGCTGCGCTCGCGGGCAGCATCTTTCCCATATCGTTCAAAGTAGATCGGTGCGCCAATACGGGTTGCGATGGGTCGAGGATAGGGAACATTAGGCAGGGGACCGATAGCAAGTCCCCAAGGTAGACCCAGGTAGATAGGGAAAACCTCAGGATCAATACCCAATAGCCAGGGCATACCCCGTGCATGAAGTTTCTGCATGAAGGGATAGATATCAGCTAATACCAGCAGAGTATCGTGGGCACCCCAGGAGACAGCAGGAATGATCGGCAGGTGGCGCTGAAGTGCAATTTTAATAAAGCCTTTGCGATTCGCAAGATGAATTTGATTTCGTTGGCTAAACGGGCGAAAGACATCTTGAGCACCACCGGGATAAACCAGAATACTGGCGTTGCGGTCAAGGGCAGCTAGCGCCATTTTAGGATGAGCAGCGATCGCCCCACCCCGTTCTGCCAGAAAAGCTAAGGGAGGATAGACTACCCACACTTTAGGATGCATCAGACCATAAACCAGCCGATCGGTGCCGAAGCGCTTAAACCAGTCATAGAGCATCATGAACATGTCAGGCGCAGCCATTCCGCCATTGTGAGAGCCAACAAACATTACCTGACCATCGGGAACCTGTTCCCAACCTTCGGTCTGAACATGAAAGTAATGTTCGTAGAACCAACCCCATAGAGGCTGAAAGGCTTGGATAAATTGAGGATTGCGATGATCTAATGACCAGCCCGGACGATGTGCTGTTGTGTGACCGTGACGCTTCATTTAATGGGTATTCTCAACCATACTTTAGACGAATGCATTGTATTACTAAAAGCTGCGTATAGCCTGTCACATCCGGAGAATCTTGTGATTTACTATACGAAAAACCGTTGACTTCAACTATACCTTTGAGAAATACGAAATACAGAATGGTTCTAAGTGAGTTGAGTTTTAAAGTTGCTGTAACTTAAGTTTAAGTGGCAATTCATGAAACTTGTGATTAGTGATTATGATTACTCCAAGTCAATCTTCAGAGACGCTTAAAGCAATTCGCGGTTCTTTTCTAGACTTCATTGATGACCCGTTCTACGTCCCTGAATCAGAAAGTGTTCGCTACATTGCCGATGGGCTGCTCGTTCTAGAAAACGGCAGAGTTAAGGAATTTGGTGCGTATGATATCCTCGAACACAAGTACACCGACCTAGATATCACATCCTACACCGGGCGACTGATCATGCCTGGGTTTATTGATACTCACATTCATTTCCCGCAAACGGAAATGATTGCTGCCTACGGTGAACAACTGCTGGAGTGGTTGCAACAATATACTTTCCCAACAGAGGGCAAGTTTAAAGATAGAAACTATGCTCAAAAGGTCGCAGCTTTTTTTCTAGATGAGCTGTTGAAGAATGGCACTACGACCGCACTGGTTTTCGCGGCAGTGTTTCCCCAGTCTGCGGATGTTTTTTTTGAAGAAGCAAGTCGGCGCAATCTGAGAATGATTGCAGGCAAAGTAATGATGGATCGAAATGCTCCAGATTTCCTCGTAGATACTGCTTCCTCTTCTTATCAAGATAGCAAAGCATTAATTCAAAAATGGCACAAAAAAGGGCGACTTCTTTATGCGGTCACACCCCGATTTGCAGTGACTTCCACCGATGCACAGTTACAAATGGCGGGTAAACTGCTGCAAGAGTTTCCAGATGTTTATTTGCATACTCACCTATCAGAAAATGTAGATGAGGTAGAGCTTGTTGCTAAGCTGTTTCCTAATAGTAAAGGCTATCTGGATGTATATGATCAGGCAGGATTAGTGAGTGAACGGTCAATCTTTGCTCATGGGGTGCAATTAACGGATGCGGAATTTGAGCGTCTCTCAGAAACGGGAGCAGCGATCGCCTTTTGCCCCACTTCAAACCTATTTTTAGGCAGCGGGTTATTTAAGCTATCCAAAGCAAAATCAGATCAACATCCCGTACATCTCGGTTTAGGAACAGACATCGGAGCCGGAACCAGTTTTTCTCTATTGGTGACTGCTCATGTTGCTTATAAAGTGGCACAACTTCAGCGACAGCGGTTGTCTCCCTTCAGGGCGATGTTTTTAGCTACATTGGGAGGGGCAAGAGCCTTGTATTTAGATGATAAAATTGGCAACTTTGATTCAGGCAAAGAAGCAGACTTTGTGGTTTTGGATATGCAAGCAACTCCACTCATGGCGTTTCGCAATTCAGGCTCTATAGCAACATCACTCAAAGAGCTGACTGACCAGCTATTTAGCCTGATCATGCTGGGAGACGATCGCGCCATTCAAGCTACTTATGTGATGGGTGAATTGGCTTATGAAAGGGAAAGCGATCGCCCCCACTAACTCTCCTCACGCAGGAAGTCTAATAGACCTCCTGCATGAATCAAAAGGCATGTGCCAATTCATAGTTGAGTAAGCCAGCAATCAGATTCAAGCGCAAGCCAAACCGTTTTCTACGATTGCGATAACGTCCCGAAAAG
>NZ_JACJOV010000105.1:0-2325 GCF_014695745.1 Leptolyngbya sp. FACHB-671
CCAATTCTGTATATCGCATATCTGCTTCTGACGATAGCTTCTAGATAGAAACTATCTCGCTTCGCTGCGATCCTCAACTGTCACATCCCTTTGCTATTCATGCAGGAGGTCTATTGAAGAGAGCAAGGAAGAGCTCAAACAACTGGGAACCTCGATTAATTCATTTTTGGGAGTTGAGGTCTCAAACGAGACATTGAGGATCTTCTTGAAAACACAGTTTTCTTGAACTCCAATTGAGCTACTCTAGCTGGGTCGGGTGCATCTAAGGATAACTTTCCAGGTTTCACCTTAATCCGCTGCCTGGGTTTGCAAAAAGGTGTAACGCATCAAGTTGTAGGTTAAATTCTTCAGCCCCAAGTTTGCCTTGGCTCTACGATGCCAATGGAGCGCACTAGTTTGCCTCCCATTTGCATCACCCAAGTGCCAAAGACATGCTCCACCCTGGCACGAATTTTGGACTTGGTGCGATTGGACTGTTTCTGCTCCTCACTTAAGGGATGGTTGCGATACCCACGCTGGTGGATTTGGCTATCAAACCCGATTAGCTCCAAGGTGTCCTCGGTGTCCTGGCTGCGGTAGGCGCTATCCCCCCAAATCATATCACTCTCATTGTCCTCATCGAGCAATTGACCTAGTACTTGTAAGTCATGCACTGAAGCATCGGTCACGACATAGCGACGAATCAACCGATGCTCGGCATCAATGCCAATATGGTTCTTGTAACCGAAGTAGCTCTTGCCCCCCTTCTTCGTCCACCGAGCATCCGTGTCCTTTTGGGCGCGTTTGTGCGGCTTGTCCTGCCACTGGGCGGGCACCTCTCCTCCCTTGATGCACTCGTTCTCATCTTTGCTGTTGTGCGGCTTGGGCACCGGAATCAAGGTCGCATCCACAATTTGTCCCCCTTGCGCTGCATAGCCTTGCTCAATCAGATAACCATCGAATTGCTCAAACAAGGGTTCAATCAACTCCTGCTCGCTCAACTGCTTGCGGAACAGCCATACTGTTGTTGCATCTGGCACTTCATCCGCTAGCCCAAACCCTAGAAACTGCATAAACGACAAGCGGTCACTCACTTGATACTCTAATTCTGCATCACTAATGTTGTACAACTGCTGCAACACCAACAGCTTAAACATCACAACCACATCAATCGGCTTACGCCCTGCTTTACTTTTGCGCGGTTTGTGATGAATTTGCTCCAATAGGGGACGAAACGTTTCCCATTCAATCAGCTCATTCAACCGCACCAAGAGATCCTTCTTCTCGTTGAGCTTGTTTTGCCGCTCTTCCCAATCCCAAAAGCCAGGTTGTTTCATCTCATCTCACCCCATCACTGCTCTATCATCAGGATCTCATACCTGTCTCAACCTAAGACTCTCCTTAACCTATTTTTCGAGGTGCCCAACTGCTGAGAGAGCAAAAGACAGCATCGGCTAAAGAGCGAATTCAACTGTTGTACCTGCTCAAAACCAAGCAAGCCGAGACCGTGCAAGTTGCTGCTGCTCTTCTAGGACGGCACCGAGGGACCCTGCAGGAATGGTGGTTGTGTCGCAAAAAATTTTAGAAACGCTACACATGGAGTTCAAGTACATATGTTGTAACTCTACAGATAGCGCTTCAGGAATTTTTTGCGACACAACCGAAAATAGCGTATTCAATTGTTTGTGAAACTAATCAACCCTCTTTAATACCACCTGATGTTGAGATGTCAATGCAATCTCCAGAGGACTTTAAGTGCCCTGTCGGCTCCCGTGAAATAAGTCGTGACGACTTCAGCATTACGCCGCGACCATATTCTTTCAGTAGATGATTTCTGAACTAACGTGAGTTTTAAGGAAGGCGATCGCCTCAGCTGCTACCTGCAACTGCCCCACCGTGTCTAGCATTAATAAAGACTCATCCAACACCTTCAGCAGTTGTTGTAAGTCTGCCTCGCCCGGCGCAGCCGTTGCTTCCTTCAGCACATCCCACAGCGGTAGTTCCAATTGCTCCACCTTCACCCCTCAATTGTGCAATGGACAGGGACGCACTGCACACAACTCTGGATCGAGCCGGGTTTGACTGGCAAATTTCTTGATACCATAACGTGTTTCCAATACACTCAGTATCTTGCCCACGTACTGATGAACCTGGCTAGGCACCATACCGACACAATGAACCGGAGGTACAACCGCTACCTTCTGTTGCCCCTGCCAGATTTCAGCGGCGATCGCCAGGACGAACTGCGGCGGTTGGTCTTCATTGAGGCTCCAGCCGTTTTGGCAGCAGATGATCTGGCTGAAATAGATCAGTATGGCTTTGCTTCGCTGCGTGAGTCTATAGAAG
>NZ_JACJOV010000106.1:0-12984 GCF_014695745.1 Leptolyngbya sp. FACHB-671
CGATGACGGTCGTGTGATGCACCCCTTTGACTCGTTCGATTGCCCGAAAGCCGGAGCCGTTGACATACATTTTGAGACATTCTTGCTTAAACTCGTTAGAGTAGCCTTTGGGCGGATCATAGTGTTCAGTAAACTGACGACTACAGGCAACACAAATGTGATTTTGCTTACCTCTTCTTTTCCCGTTCTTACGGATGTGAGTGGAACCGCATTCAGGACATTGCATCGAAATTTCCCCTAATTCATACCTCCATTCTGCAACGCCGAAAATTCTTCCTGGAGACGTTGCAGCGTAGTCAAATCCTCACGAGTCACCGCCTCAGCTAGTCCAGCGGCAATTAGTTCATTGACGCGCTCGAGGGCTGCATTCAGCCCCGCTGCAAATTCATAGCGAGTTAGGGCGCGATTGCCCCGATACGTGCCGTCTGGATATCCCGCAATCACACCATAGCGCTCCACCAAAGACTGCAACGCCTGAAATGCCCAATCTGTCGGCTGCACATCTGACAGTTGAGACACCGAGGTGACTTGCCCAATAGAATTAGATGCTGTGTCTTCTGTCAGTGAGTTGACCGAGGGAACTGGTGTAAGCGTAGTTGAACTGGTTACAGTCGAGTTGGGCAGAGTCAAATTGGGTGTATTCAAACCAGATACATCTGGACTTAAAGAATCTGCAACCAGCGCTTCTGGAGTCTCGGCTGTTACTGTGACGTCTGCTTCCGAGAAAACGACCTCTGGCACATCTACAAACAACGCCTCTGGAATGTCAACTGCCTCAACAGCAGTTTCTGTAGATGCCGTATGCTCTAACTGGGAATCCAGCAATTCATGATTTAACTCATCATCTGACTCCTGGTTTGATGCATCTTCTTCAGCGATCGCCCCTACTGTTATTTCGGACAAACTTCCAGTTAAGCCTTCCGGATCTACATCATTTGTTTCAGCCTCAGCCGCATTCAGCGGTTTTACAGCCATTAAACCCGTTAATAAACACAGCAACCCCAACCCAACTTTAGGTGAAGTCTGCTTTTTACCCTTGCTCATCTTGAACTCCTCACATCCAGCAAGTTAAAACTGACCACACTAGTTGAAGTGCAGCCACAAAGTAATGGAGCGATCGCCAAAACTGCGACCGATATTGTTAAAGTCCACGGCTGATGCAGTAAGATGCCGCAAAAAATACATCAGCCATAAAAATTCTGCTTTCGTGCTAGAGATTCCTACTAACAAAAGTATTTTGATCAGGATTTTCTCTGACCAAGTTTTTTTAGTAGAGCGTTCTAAATAGAGGGTGATTTTGAGTGTTGCAAGTGTTGCCTCTGTAATACTCAAAATTAACTATATTAACTATCGGGAAAAACGAACACTAACGGATAGAGGAATTAGTCCTGTAGCATTTCCAGAAGTTTCAATTGCAGTGAGACAATTCATCAGAAGGTAAGTAAAGCTATTGCCTAATTAGGTAGACTAAGGCGACTTGTCAGTGATGCAACGTACAACTGAAGTCATAGTTCCCAGTAGCAGTTGGTTAGCCGATTTAGTGTTGCTGAAAGAGAAAATGCAGTGGGCGATCGCCCACTGCATTCCTCAAACTATTGGGTAGTTACGCAGCATGAGTGGTAACTGGCGATCGCCGAGTTCCTTCACGGCGGCGAATATCTCGCCAGATTTGGGTTGCGGCTAATGCACCATCGGCAGCGGCAATCGCTACTTGATTCATTCCCACCTTTAAGTCGCCCACTGCGAAGATGCGAGGGTGAGAGGTTCGGTTCATTTTGTCGGTAACCAAGTTACCACCCTGGTATTCCAAATCAATGTTTTTCAGGTAATCGGCGTGATATTTTGAACCCATTGACACTAATCCGGCATCGAGTTCTATGACTGAGCCATCGGCAAGTTCTACACCCGTCATGTGGTGGTGTTCGCCCAAGAATTGCTTGATGGGCTGTTCGACTAAGGTGTAGCCATGATGAGTGAGGCGATCGCGAAACTCAGTACTCACTTCAAACTCACCATTAGTGAACAGGGCGATGTAGGGTGTAAACCAACCGAGCGGAAATGCAACTTCCAGACTGGATTCGCTGCTGCCAAATACGCCTGCCCGTTGGTCGCGCATCTCGTAGCCATCACAGACGAGACAAACGTGCAGGTTATGTCCGGCATAGTCAAACACGTTCTGCATATCGGCTAGCTTGGGAAGATGATCGATAATGCCACTCGCTGCAATTAGATAACGGCTGTGAAAGACTGCACTAATAGGGTTTGTGCGCCCAATTCTAACGTGAACTGCAAATGTTTCGCCTTCATCGATTACTTCTTCCACGTACCCATTCAGGTAATCCCCTTCAAGAGAAAGGTAATGTTCTTTGCCCTGTTTCAGCACATTCCGTCCAGGTGTATCGGGGGGTAAACCCAGATAGTTGTGTAGTTCCTGCATCCAGAAGGAGCGGGCCTTACCTTTGTCGATAATTAGGGTAGACAGCAGATAACGTTGCAGATAGATTCCAGCAGACAGTCCAGCGGCTCCACCACCAATGACTAGGACATCGTAAACTTGATCTGCTCGTTGATCGAGCATTTGTTTGGTGAGTTGCATAATTCCCTCCAAGGGTGAGTTTCACCAGCTAAAGCAGTAGGTTGAGCGATTTACTCTAAATCTGACAGGTGCCGTCATCAGCCAATTGCATTGGCTTGCCGTCTACTGAAATCAGGCGATCGAGCCGAATCTCCGTGGCGTCTTTCAACTTCATAAATTCGACTTTGTTGACAGAGTAGAGGTCAATGATTTGTCCTTCTAAGCTGATCTCTTCGTCGGTTTCGGTGCGGTAAAGGATCGTGCAAACCCGACGCAAGGTTGCTAGTGCTTCTAACTCATCGTAAAAACTACAGCTAACTAATTCATACGGATTCATAAGTGGGTACCGAGGAATGAATGTGAGGCAAAACGTTTTGTCCAATCTCGTCTAACACTTCGGCGGCAGGGCGTTCTCCATATTTGAGGTTCAGCCCAACGTGGTTCACGCCGATTGATTGCAAATGTAATAGCAGATCCACTAGGCGATCGCGCCCTAATCGATAACCCAAATGAATTGGATTAGGAGCGAGAGTTGGATCATCTACCAGGTCCACATAAAGAGATTGAGCGTAGGGTTTAAAAACTCCCGGTGCAAACCGTTGTGTGAGGTCACGCCAATCCTGAATCATCCGAGACTGCATTTGCGGATGACGCGGGTAATACAGCCAACCATCGGCATGTTCAGCAATCCATTCAGGCGATTGGCGACTGTGCCCAGTTACTAAAAGTGGAATGTGTCCGTTCACTGGCTTTGGCAACACATCGGCTGCTTCTAAGTGAGTCAGGGGCGAGCGAATGACTGGAAATTCGGATGTCAACGCCTGCTTGAAGTCGAAAAAGGTTTGGCGGAAGCGATCGCCCCTCGATTCAAAGTCAACACCAAAGGCTGGAAACTCTACGGGGCGATCGCCTGATGCAATGCCCATCACTAATCGTCCATTAGATAATTGATCTACGGATGCTGCCGCTTTTGCCAAATGTAGCGGGTGTCGCTGGGAAAAGATAATGCTACCTGTGGCAAGTGCAACACGTTGCGTGTGCGCGGCAATGTAGCCCAGATACACCCAGGGATCATAAATCTGTCCCACATCGCCAAAGCTTGGATCATAGAGTGGCACATCCCGAAACCACAGTGCAGCGAAGCCCAAAGCCTCTGCCCGTTGAGCCAACACCACCTGATGCTGCATGGTTGGAATGCTGCCCTTGTAAGCTTCAATTGGGAAATACACGCCAACAGTCAGATGGTTCTCTTTGAACAGTTGCTTAAAGCCAGTTGAATCTTGTACAGATACCATTTAACACCTCCTGATTAACACCCCACTCACGCCTTATTCACATTAGCTATACTGATTTCGCCCTGCCATCACGCCACCGTCTACATCCCAAACGGCTCCTGTCACCCAGGCAGCTTGCTCAGATAGCAAGAAGGAAACAACCTCAGCGACATCCTCTACACGACCTACGCGTCCGATTGGATGAAATGAGTTAAATCCTTGTAGCACTGAATGAACTTGGTCTGCTGGAATAAACCCTTCGTAAATGGGAGTTTCCACGACAGCAGGAGAAACTGCATTAACTCGAATTTTGTGACTTGCCAATTCCATCGCCAAATGTTGAGTTAGAGAGTGTAGCCCTGCTTTTGCCATCGAATAGGCGGAGGAACGAGTTGCCTGGACTGCTTGTTTTGCCCACATGGAGCCTATATTGACGATCGCCCCTCCCTGAGCGCGATCAACCATGTTTTTGGCGATCGCTTGAGTGATAAAGAAAGTTGCTTTATTGAGGTTCAAATACAGGTCATAATCCGCTTCAGTATGCTCTAAAAAGGACTTGGGCAAAAATACCCCAGCCGCATTCACCAAGAGTGTCGCATCCGCGTGATTGGCGTTAATTCGAGCAATTAAGTCATTCCGTTCGCCTGGATTGGTGATGTCGGCTTGCTCTGCAAAAACCTTTCCCAATGGGCTGAGATCATTAGTTGCTGAATGTAGGCGATCGCCCCGTTTGCCAATTAGCACCACTGCCCCACCTCGGCTGAGAATTACCTGAGCAACTGCCTTGCCAATGCCGCTTGTACCGCCAACCACAACTAACTTCTGACCCGCAAGATCCTGGCTCATAGCTCTCTTTCCTCAAAATGAAGCTTGCTTCCTACTAGTTGGATGTTTTAGGAATAAAAAAATTTATCCTTTGACCAACTGAATTAACTGCTCGATCATCTGGTGAAACTTATCTGCTCCTCCATGAACTCGGACGACCAAAATTCCTCCCTCCAACACAGTAAAAACTAGCGAAGCCATAGCTTGAGTTTCCCCAAGAAAGCGAAAACTGCCAGCTTGCCGACCCATATCTAAAAGGTCGGTGAGTCGCTCCTCATTTGCCTGGTAGAAACTGCGAACCCGCTCGGTCAGTTGCTCACTCAGGGTTACGGTTTCTGCCCCAAGCATGGCACAGAGACAAGTTTTGTCCTGATCACCACTTCTAAGTGTTGTCTCAAACAGTCCGCAATAGCGGCGTAGCTTTACTTCTGGCGCATCATTGGAGGCTAAAATCCCGTCTACTATTCTGAAGAAGCGATCGCTATAGCGGTCAAGTAGCGCTATCACCAAATCATCTTTTTTAGGAAAGTGAGTGTGAACACTTGCCTTGCGAATGCCGACACTCTCGCTAATGTCCTGGTAGCTCATGCCATTCACGCCAAAGCGCTGAATCAGGTCTTGAGCGACATCTAGAATTTGAGTCTTGGTATCGGTCTGCTTCATGAGTTCATCCTACTAGTAGGTAGGCAAATTTGTCAAGCCTTGAACCATTTATGGTTCTACCAGTCATTTTCACTTGAATAAATCACAAACGGTTCTACGAAGAGTAGTCAGATGAAGGGTTGTGTCGCAAAAAATTGCTGAAGCACGATTAGTAGAGTTGTAATGTGTACGATTCAGCTCCACACATAGGTTTCTAAATTTTTTGCGACACAACCGTACAAAGCATCACACCTCCTCTGATAGTTCTTGGTCGAACTTAGTGAGGCTATGCGCCTTGATTAACAAATACGAAGGAAGGTTCACTGATACTTAGATTGGATGAAACATTCTGGATCACACTGACCAATTCTCCTCTTGCTTCAACTCCTGGATCGTAGATAATAGCCGCATCAATCGTCCCCAAGCTTGAGGTAAAGAAGTCCAGGCTGTAGAAATCAGCTGAGCCAGAAAGCTGAATGACATCTTGGTTCAGGTTAAAATCCGTGATTAAGGCGTAGTCATTGTCGCCCCCAGATGCGGGATCGCCATCATTGTAATAGATACTGCCGCTATCCCCCAGGACGAAAGTATCGCTGCCCAGTCCACCTGTTAAGAAATCGATTTCAAAGAAACCTAATCCAAAACTAGGATTGAAGGGATCAACGCCGATCAGGGTGTCATTACCGTCGCCTCCGTTTAGAGAGTCACTATCAACACCACCTATGAGAACGTCTGCGCCGTCTCCGCCATCGAGCAAATCAAACCCAAAGCTGCCGAAAAGCTGGTCATCTCCAATACCTCCAAAGGCTGAGTCATCGTCTCCACCACCATCAACAAAATCATTACCTGCACCACCTTCGAGAAAGTCAAACCCAAAGTCTCCAAACAGGCGATCGCCACCTGCATCACCAAAGACTGAATCACTTCCCTCTCCAGCGTTGATGATGTCGTCGCCCTGTTCTCCACTAAGAACGTCGTCACCAAAATCACCAAAAATTCGGTCTTTACCACGACCGCCTGAAATCACATCGTTGCCATCTCCACCCAAAATCACATCAAATCCGTTGCCACCTGCAATGGTGTCATTCCCTAGGTCACCATAGATCTCATCAGCTCCGTTTTCCCCCTCAATGGTGTCATTTCCATCTCCTGCGATGATTACGTCATCGCCATCTCCACCAAAGATTTGGTCGCTGCCCGCAAGACCCAGTAAGTTATCGTTACCCTCCAAGCCTGAAATTAGATCAAACCCGTTTGTACCCACAATCAAATCATCATCTGGAGTACCAATGAATTCGGTCGGAGCAGCGAGAGAAATTTCAATGTTGTAATCGCCCGTTGTCCCGGAGACAGAACCCGTGCCCGCTACAAATGGATCATAGAGATTGTTGGGGAAACTACTGACCCCGACATAGTAAGTATCAGAAAAAGTAGCTGTAAATTCTAGGAATGAATCCAGCGATAGAAGTTCGCCAGGTGCTGCGGTGTCATCGTTGATGCTAATCTCATTCCCTGCAGAATCAAACACTCGCAAAAGCGTATCTACGGAAGAACCAAACTCACGTGCATCGATATCGATGCTGACCTGCTCGCCTGCATCAAGCTGAAATTGGAAGAAGTCTACATCTAAATTAGGATCAGCAGAGAGACTGTCACCAATAAAGCCTGCAAAAGTGAAAGTGCCTAGATTCTCGGAGCTAAGTTCCGTGGCAATTGCCTCAAAAATGGTGTCATTCGGTTCGCCAATTCCACCGTTAGTTAAATCAACTACTCCAACTTCGGTATCTGGAGCGGCATCTGTTGGCTCCACAACTGTTCCAACCACAGTGCTGTAGTTGAGTGCTCCATCATCTCCTAGCAACTCCAGAGGCACCTGTATTTCAAAAGAGTTGGCTTGATAGACAATAGGTGCTTGTCCAAGGATAGTGAAATCGGCCGTATTAATTAGATCCACAAAGCCAGTGGTCAATTGCTCACTAAAGAGATCAATTGAGATCTCGGCTCCTAATGAACCTCCTTGTTGTCCAAGGGGAGCAAAGAAGCTTTGATTAGAGGAGATACCTGTTAAGGGATCTTGATCAAGGTCTAGATCAATAAAACCAACGACAGCTTCAGCCAAGCGTGTAGATGGAGCCGCGATGGAATTAGCAAAATTCACTGTTAGGAGCAAATTGTCGTTGCTCACTCTGCCATTAACGCTTTCGATGTCAAGCTGAGTCGGTTCAGAACCAAAAGTATCGCCTAACACATCGTTACTAATAGTCATATTTTGCTCTCTACATTTTTTGGAGATGACAACTACTAACAGTTGTTGTCTGTTGTTGATGGAAAAGTGCTTTGCTTGCAGTGCTCCAGCCCTTTTATTTCGCCAAACCGTGCTAATACCTAAGCACAAACTTTTTTAGCTTGAAGGATAATCTGAATAAGGCTCAAGGCTTAAGGATGAAACAGGATACTGAATTTTGGTTTGCCTGACTTGAGAGAACAACTGCTAGCTACTTGAAGCAGAATTGTTAGAAGTAGCTGAAAGTTGAAGATAAGGCGATCGCATTAAGTATCGTAAGCGGAGCTTTTGAGTTGTAAGTAGCCTTTCAACTTAAAAGCTCCGCTTATCATTGTTAGAAATTTAATTCAGAATCGGAAGTACCCACAAGGGTACCCCCAGTATCTGAAAACGCTGCGCGGTCAGCACGGTTGTGTTACAAGAGGTTGCTGAAGCAACTAACAGATTTCCTTGATTGAAGTTCTTATGAAAACATCACCGATGACTGCTGTTCAACTTGTGCGAGGTCGCTGGATTTTTACAGGAGACGAAACCCTATCTGATGGAGCGATCGCATTTCAGAACGACACCATTTTAGAGCTAGATTCCTGGGAGGCTCTACGTGCCAAATATCCTGACGCAAATGTACATGGCTCCAGTCAGTTTGCTATCCTACCGGGTTTCATTAATGCCCATCACCACAGTAACGGAGTTCCCAACTCTTTACAGGGTGTGGATGATGACTTCCTAGAACCTTGGCTATTTGCTAATACTGCACTGCGATCGCAAGATCCCACGCTGAAAACCTTATTCAGTGCAGCTCTTCTCTTACAAAGTGGTGTCACAACCGTGCTGGATGTTGCCAGTATTTCAGGAACCCCGGAAGCCAGCACAAACAACCTCAAAGGGCGGCTTCGTGCCTACGAGCAAGCAGGGCTACGAGTGGCTTTGGCTCCCGGTGCAAACTATTCTAGTTTCCTGGTTCATTATGAAGACGATGCATTTTTAGCAAGTTTGCCTGACTCCCTTCGCCAACAGGTAAACACTCTTGTTCCCCTTCAGCAAACCTTGTCTCCAGAAGATTATTTGTCGATCATTAGTGATCTGGTGATCAACTATCAGTCACATCCTCACATTGATGTCTGGTTTGGGCCACCGGGGCCACAGTGGGTGAGTGATGATTTAATGATCAAAATTGCTGAAACGGCAAGGTCATTGAATACAGGCATTCAAACTCATGTTGTGGAATCATTCTATGAAAAACTCATGGGACCACGTTTCTATGACAAATCTGTAATAGCTCATTTACACGAGTTGGGGGTTCTCAGTCCTCGATTCTCGATCGCACACGGCGTGTGGCTAACCGAAAGTGATATCGAGATCTTGGCAGAAACAGGAGCTTCAGTCAGCCATAATCCCAGTTCTAATCTGCGGCTCCGGGCGGGTATTGCTCCCTTAAATTCGTTGCTTGAGGCAGGTGTCACCGTTGGGCTGGGAATGGACGGAACAACTCTGGGAGATGATGAAGATATGTTCGCCGAGATACGGTTAGCAGCACGTTTGCATCGTACTCCTCAGATTAATACGCCTGCTCCGAGCTTTACAGACGTTTTTCATATGGCAACGACGGGAGGAGCAAGACTGTTGATGCAGCAAAAGATTGGTAAGCTTGCTCCAGGTTACAAGGCAGATCTGGTATTGGTGAAGTGCGATCGCATCACCTATCCCTGGATTGCACCGGAAGCAAATCCTCTACACGTCGTATTAATGCGTGCCCATGCAGCAGATGTAGATACCGTTTTCGTCAACGGCAAGATTGTCCTGCAAGACGGTCAGCCTACTGGATTTGACCTGCAAGCCGTGGGGCAAGAAATTGCCAATCAAATGGACGCTGCTGCAAACCAACAGAAGAACAGGGCATTGGTAGCCGAACTGCTCCCATACCTCAAACAGTGGTATGCCAATTGGACCATGCCAAAACTTAACCCTTATGCAACTTTTAACTCTCGCGTTTGAAATAATAACGTTTCTCAAAAAGGGCTACAGATGGAAGGGTACCCTGCTCCACGGGGTGCCCTTCCATCTGTAGCCCTAATTTTTGGAATTGGTATAACGAGGTAAAGCAGATGAGCAGAGACGATTTACGAGTGTCATCGGCTTGTAAATTGTCTCTGCCCAAAGCAATTCTGGCTGACGTGCAAGACAGTAACCTGCACGCTCTTGCAATATGCAAAAGTTTTGTAAAGCTGCTCAATAGCGCCAAAAGAATCTAGGGCAGTTCTACAGACAAACGGTCGTTTTCTTGAAGAAATCAGCGATTCAGTCCAACCACACCGCGAGTGAATCCGCTTACGCACAGAGGAGAGGATTCATCCCTAGACTGACTCAAATCATAAGGGCTTACGTATTTATGCTGGCATTTCTCAAGAGCCTTCCCAATAAACCCGTAGAATAACGATCGTCTCAAACGGGCTTCTCTACGGACAATAGGCACAACTTCAAACGCAAGGTGTCCTAAAGAGATGACGACTCAATCTTCCCCCCGCTCCACCGCGATAGAACTACTGGTTGCCTACCACCAAAATCCGACTGTTTCTGTCCGCAATAAATTGGTCCGGTTGAATGCAGGTTTGGTTCGGAAGATTGCTCATCGCGTCAGCCGTCAGTGCTGCGAACCGTTTGAAGATCTTGAGCAAATTGGCTATCTCGGTTTAATTCGAGCAATCGAGCGGTTTGATCCTGGTCATGGCTATGCTTTTAGCTCGTTTGCAGTGCCTTACATTCGGGGCGAAATGCTGCACTTCTTGCGCGATCGCAGCAGTGCTGTAAAAATCCCTCGCCGCTGGCAAGAGATGCAAAAGGAAGGACAAAGAGTCAGAGAAGCGCTCACCAAAGAACTAGGTCGTAATCCCAAAGATAGCGAAATCGCCGAACGCCTCAATGTCAGCATCAACGAATGGCAAGAAATTAAGCTATCCGGCAAGAACCGCTTGCTGCTCAGCCTGGATGCCACTGTGAGTCAGCAGGTTGACTCTGCTGTTACCTTGGGCGACACCCTTACCGATGCCCATGCCCAAACGCTGCAAATTTGGGAAGAAGACCGTCAACAGATTCAAAGAGCAATGGCACAGCTTGAGGAAAAAACTCGCACTGCGATTGAGCTCGTTTACTACAGTGACCTATCTCGCAAAGAGGTCGCTGAAAAAATTGGGGTTAGCCCCATGACCGTTACCCGTCGGATTCAACGCGGTGTAGAGCAGATGATCGCAATCCTCCAGCCCCAACCTCAGTCTGAGTCTGTCCCTTCGGAGCTATAAAGAGAATGCTAGCTCAAGCAAAATCAGTGAGATTCCAGTATTCGTCCTCGCTGATCTTGCCAGTTCGCATCCAGGTTTCAACTACTTCTAACAAAGCCTGGATTGCAACTTCTCGATCAATGAAATGACGCGCCGCTGCAAATGCTGTCTCAGCGGTGGAATGGGCAGAGCCATCGTTGCAGAAGTCGGGTAGGTCAGGATGATAGCACTGAAAGAAAAACTCCTCTGCTTCGCGCACCACCTCAATTTTCCAACCGTGATGCGAAATTGTTTGGGATTCAATTCTCAACATGCTACTGCTCCTATACAAAACTCAACAGGTTAAAGCTCGTGAAGGAAGAAATCCTGCCTGCTTTATGTTTTGATTGTGCCCATGAGATTGTCGCGTAGCTCACTCGGTTTCAAATTTTGAACATCAGGTGAACTACACGGCAGAACACTTAGGGCTACCGCTATGCTGTTGGGAATCGATCTAGGTACGGGTTCGGTAAAAGTGCTGCTGCTATCGACAGATGGCGCAGTCATTCGGGAAGCTTCCAGCCCTTATTCTGTAAAATCACCACATCCGGGCTGGGCGGAGACTGATCCGAATGAGTGGTGGGCAGCGGTGGCGATCGCCACCCGCGCTACGGTTCAAGACCAGGCAAACCAGATTCAAGCCATTGGACTATCCGGGCAAATGCATGGTATTGTCCTGACCGACCTGGCAGGAACGGCATTACGTCCTGCTATTCTCTGGGCAGATGCTCGTTCCAGTGCGGTGCTGGATGCTTACCGGGCGCTAGATTCCACGCTGCTCAATCAGCTTGCTAACCCAATTACAGCGGGAATGGCAGGAGCGAGTTTGCTATGGCTGCGGCAATTTGAGCCAGAAATTTACGCCACAGCCCGATGGATGCTTCAGCCTAAAGACTGGTTGCGATTTCGCTTAACGAACGAAGTGGCGACGGAACCTTCGGACGCGTCATCAACGTTACTTTATAACGTGCTGAAGGATAGCTGGGCAAACGATGTGCTGGAGGTGCTAAAGCTGCGCTCGGACGGGTTAGCTCGGCTAATTCCTTCTAGCAGCATTGCGGGCTATTTGACGGATGATGCCGCAGCCCATTTAGGTTTACCAGCCGGGTTGCCCGTGGTTGCAGGGGCGGGGGATACGGCAGCCGCAGCGCTAGGTAGTGGACTGCTTGAGCCAGGTTTAGTGCAGCTTACAGTCGGTTCAGGTGCTCAAATTATGACGCTGCGATCGCATCCCACTCCTGATCCTCACCGGCAGACTCACCTTTACCGATCGGCACTTCCTCACCAGTGGTACACGCTTGCTGCTATGCAAAATGCGGGACTGGCGTTGGAATGGGTGCGTGGCATTCTAGGTTTAAGCTGGGCAGAGGTTTATCAAGCAGCGTTTGCCGTTTCTCCAGGCTGCGAAAGATTAACTTTCTTGCCTTACCTGACGGGAGAGAGAACGCCTTTGCTTGATCCACAAGCACGAGGGGCTTGGGTTGGGCTGGGGCTACACCACACTCAGGCTCATCTAATGCGGGCGGCATTGGAAGGGGTAGCATTTTCGCTGCGTCAGGGCTTGGAGGCGATCGCCGCTACGGGTATTGAGGTGAGGGAGTTACGGCTGGCTGGCGGCGGCACCCTTGAACCCCAGTGGCAGCAGCTATTAGCGGATGTCCTACAAGTACCGCTGCGTCCTGTTACAGTTGCGTCAGCTTCAGCACGAGGTGCGGCAATTTTGGCAGGGATAGGAATTGAAGTGGTGAATGAGGCGATCGCCCTTCCCAAAAACTCAACCCCGCCGGATGCCGTAATCCGTCCAAATTCTCCAGAAACTGCTTTAGAAGAAGCATGGCAGCGATATTGTTCGCTCTATCCAGCATTGCGGCAGTCAGTCGTGGGTAGAGAATAAAAATTATTTTTTGACTTCAATTCTCAATCCCTAATCCCCAACCTTAAATCAATAGACTTTCTGTCAGGACTTACGCAGATGTACTAAATGTGGTGGTCAGCTTAGCCCAATTTCATAGCAAGAGTGGGTGATTTGAGTTGCCCAATCAAATAGTGGGATAACAGTCTGCTCTTGAG
>NZ_JACJOV010000107.1:0-40480 GCF_014695745.1 Leptolyngbya sp. FACHB-671
AAGCCAGTGCCTTCCGTTTCCGTTCGGCTCTCTCTCGACCGCTTAACCAATATAACGAGACATCCAAGAAACTGTCAAGCATTTCTGGAAAGTTTTTTGGGAAACGCTGAAAGCATCGAATCTGCAGAGTTTCAGCTTTTTGGGCGCTGGGAATCTTCGAGAAATCGCTTTTAAGGTCTATGATTTCTTGAGATGAATCTCTAACGCGATAGGATGAGTTCCGAGCGGAGTGGTAGCTGCAAAATCCTGAAAGTCTTGATTGCTATTGGATTAAGACGGCTGTCTGCTTAGTTGGGACGAGCGAGATACTCATCCAGAGGCTTAGAAAAGTTGCAGGTTGCATCAATGAGTCCTAGCTAATTACTATTGTTGGACTTAGTGAAGCTGGAAAATTATAAGTAATGGCTCCTGTGTTACCGCCTGTTTTGGTGCTGGATCAACTGCTGAGAAGTTGGCTTTTGGAGGATATTGGGCGGGGTGATCGCACAACTCAAGGCCTTTTTGCATCTGACGCTGTTAGTGGACAGGCTCAGTGGATTGTGAAAGAAGCAGGGGTCGTTGCGGGATTGCCGATTGCTGCGCGGGTTTTTCATCTACTCAGCGAACAGTCCACTTTTACGGCACTTGTTGAGGAAGGACAGTGGTGCGCTCACGGACACCCCATTGCTCGGTTGAGTGGATCGATTGATGCGCTCTTGACGGGGGAGAGGGTTGCGTTAAATGTAGTAATGCGGCTGAGTGGGATTGCAACGCTGACCAATAAGTATGTGGAGCAGATTGCAGATTTGCCAACTCAGTTTGTCGATACGCGCAAAACTACGCCGGGACTGCGACTTTTGGAAAAGTATGCAACTCAAGTGGGCGGTGCTGTGAACCACCGCATGGGATTGGATGATGGCGTAATGATCAAGGATAATCACATTGCGGCAGCAGGGGGAATTGGGGAGGCGATCGCCCGAATTCGTCCTCATATTCCTTATCCGCTGACTATTGAGGTGGAAACGGAGTCAATTGAACAGGTTGAAGAAGCCCTGGTTCACAAAGCGGACATCATTATGTTGGATAATATGCCACTGGAGATGATGAGACACGCAGTGCAGGTTATTCGTCAACGTAGTCCGCATATTAGGATTGAGGCTTCAGGTAATATTACGCTGGAGACGATCCGGGCGGTGGCGGAGACGGGTGTGGACTATATTTCTAGCAGTGCGCCGATTACTCGCTCTTCTTGGCTAGACATCAGTATGAGGATGGTCGTTGCCAGTTAAGAGTTAAATAGTTTTTGATTTATGAATTCTACAATCCAGAAAATTCGAGAGCAGTTTGAGCAGGCGTTGGTGGCTGCGTTTGGGTCTGACTTGGAAGGAACAGATCCGATTTTGGTACCTGCTAGTAATCCTAAGTTTGGGGATCATCAGTCTAATGTAGCGATGTCGCTGGCGAAGCGATTGGGGAAAGCACCGAGGGCGATCGCTGAGCAAGTTATTCAGCACCTTGATGTGAGCGAGTTTTGTGAACCACCTACCGTAGCAGGTGCGGGTTTTATTAATTTGACGTTCAAGACGAGTTACCTAGAGGAGCAGCTTCGGTGTGTGCAGGCTGATCCCCGACTGGGAGTAGCTCCAATTGAGCCGCCTAAACGGGCGATCGTAGACTATCCCAGTCCCAACATTGCGAAGGAAATGCACGTTGGACATTTGCGTCCCTCAGTGATTGGAGATTGCATTGCCCGAATTCTAGAATTTTTGGGTTATGAGGTGTTGCGACTCAGCCATGTGGGGGATTGGGGAACGCCTTTTGGGATGCTGATTGCATATTTGCGGGAAGCGTATCCAGAGGCGCTGAAGTCTGATGAGAATTTAGATCTGGAAGATTTGGCATCGTTTTATCGTCATGCCAAAAAGCGATTTGATCAGGATGCGGCCTTTCAGGATGCAGCGAGACTGTCTGTGGTGCAGCTTCAGGCGGGAGAGGAGGAAACGCTGCGTGCTTGGAAAATTGTTTGCGATCTGTCAAATCGAACCAATCAAAGAATTTTTGATCTGATGGGTTTGTCTCCTCTAATTATTCGAGGTGAGTCTTTTTATAATCCGTTTTTGCCGGATGTGATTGAAGAGTTGGATCGGCTTGCTTTGTTAGTTGAAGATAGTGGGGCAAAATGCGTTTTTCTGAAAGGCTTTACGAATAAGGAAGGGGACCCTTTGCCTCTGATCGTGCAGAAGTCGGATGGTGGATATAACTATGCCACCACTGATTTGGCTGCCATTCGCTATCGGGTGAATGTGGACAAGGTAGACCGAGTGGTTTATCCAGTTGGGGCAGAACAAACAAATCACTTTGCTCAAATTTTTCAGGTTGGGAAACGAGCGGGCTGGATTACGGACGATGTAGAGTTTGTTCACACGCCGCTTGGGTCTGTATTAGGGGAGGATGGGAAAAAGTTAAAGAGCCGTTCTGGAGAGGCAATTCGGCTGGAGGATATGTTGAATGAGGCGATCGCCCATGCTCGTACTGACCTAGAAAATCGTCTTAAAGAAGAGGGGCGTGAGGAAACAGAAGAATTTATCAAACATAGCGCTCAAGTAATCGGGATCAGTGCGGTAAAGTATGCTGACCTGAGCCAAAACAGAACGAGTAACTATGTTTTCAGCTATGACAAAATGCTGGCGCGGCAAGGCAATACGGCTGTATATATGCTTTATGCCTACGTAAGGACGCGTGGGATCAGTCGGAAAGGAAACATTGATTTTGAAAAATTAGGTTCCGACTGCCCGGTTGTGTTGAAAGAAGATGAAGAGTTTGTATTAGCAAAACACTTACTTCGACTAGATGAAATTCTCAGCATAATTGATGCAGATCTGCTGCCAAATCAGCTTTGCCAATATCTATTTGAACTGAGCCAAAAGTTTAATCAGTTCTACGATCGTTGCACGGTACTGGATGCGGAAGAACCTATCAGAACGTCGCGGTTAGTGTTATGTGATTTGACTGCGAGAACGATCAAATTAGGACTATCTTTGCTGGGAATTCCCGTGTTGGAGCGGATGTAGCAGTTAGGGAAACTTCTGGTTGACGATAAAACTTCTGATAACCTTTGAAGAATGTAAGTTGGGTTGAAGTATGAAACCTTAACGCAAAGCTTATGTAAGTGTTGGGTTTCGCTATGCTCCACCCAACCTACCAATGCGTCTATTACAGGAGTTGGTGTGAATGCTTGATACGCCCCTGGAATGGGTACTGCTGGTTTTGGTAGGGTCAGTTACCGGAGTTGCAGCTGGATTGCTGGGAATTGGGGGGGGGCTGCTGATGGTTCCAGCCCTGACATTTCTGGGAGTGCCATTAATCCAGGCTACTGCGACGAGTTTGATTGGGGTGTTTTTGAGCGCGGTTTCTGGTAGCTTGCGGAATCTGGGAGCCGGTGAATTGAACTGGCGGGTTTCGTTAATGCTAGCGGCTTTTGGGGTTGTTACGGCGCAAGGGGGTGCCTGGTTGGGCGATCGCCTCCCTGACCCAGCTTTGGCTCTAGGATTTGCAGTTCTGTTGCTAGCTACGACGTATTTGATGGATCTACGTCAAAGACTCAAGCGAAAAACTGAGAAAACGATGGAACCAGAATTAACATCTGGGGAAGAAGTGCCAGAAGCAGAGAAAGAGGCACCGCTGACTTCAATTGCTGGAATCGGTCTGTTAGCAGGTGGGCTATCTGGTTTGTTTGGCGTGGGTGGTGGGGTGGTGATGGTGCCGCTGCAAATGCTGTTTTTGGGAGAATCGATCAAGGCGGCAGTGCGGACGAGTTTGGGCGCAATTGTGGCGATCGCCGTTTCAGGACTTGCCCAGCACACGTGGAATGGCAACGTTTTATGGATTCCTGGGTTGTGTCTGGGATTAGGTGGAATTGTTGGAGCACAGGCGGGAACTCGCTTGTTGCCTCGATTGCCTGATCGAACGGTCAATTTCCTGTTTAAGTTTTTGCTGTTTGCTCTAGCCGCCTACATGATTGTTCGAGGCGTTCAGGGTTGGATCTAGTTATTCCTGTCAGCAAGTTTCAGCAATCAGCTTGAGGTATTCCTGGTCAGTAATAATGTCTTGCGTGGATTCCAATCGATCCAGAAAAACATAGCCTTCCAGATGATCGAACTCGTGCTGGAAGATGCGAGCGACGAAATCGGTAAGTTCTTGGTGTTTGAGGTTGCCGTGGCGATCGCAATATTCAATCGTAATTGCTTGATATCGAGGCACCAGTCCCCGAATTCCAGGAATGCTCAGGCAACCTTCCCAATCTTTTACCACTTCATCAGAATGGCTCACCAACCGAGGATTAATCATTGGAGTCGGCTCCATCTCGGGAGCATGAGGATATCTGGGATTGGGACGAGATGCGACGATTAGCAAACGCTGAGAAACACCTATTTGAGGCGCTGCAATTCCAACTCCGTTGGAATGCCGGAGGGTTGCAAGCAAATCGTCGATCAAGGACTGCACTGGCTGTGTTTGAATTTCGGTAATGGGTTCGGCAGTTTGGCGCAAGACAGGATTACCCAGTTGGGAAATTTGCAGTAATTCAGCCACGGCTTTGATCAACTCCTGGACAGGTCAATTAGGTTTGATCGCGATCGATCCACTTGTGAATTTGGATAGGCTGATATTGGTTCAGCTTCTCCAAGAGTTCTTCACAGGTTTGCGCTTCGATCACCGCTGAGCGATGTTCGGGACGGACAAATTGCGCTTGAACCGCTTGGTTGAAGAAGGCGATCAAAGAGTTGTAATATCCCTCAATATTAAGCAAACCACAGGGCTTTTGGTGCAGCCCTAATTGCCCCCAAGTGAGAACTTCAGCAAATTCTTCAAGCGTACCCATGCCGCCGGGGAGCGCGATGAAAGCGTCGGCGTAGTCTGACATGAGGGCTTTGCGTTTGTGCATGGAAGCAACGATATGCAGTTTGGAGAGACCTGTGTGAGCAATTTCGCGATCGGCTAGCGCTTGGGGGATTACGCCGATGACTTCACCCCCTGCGGCAAGGGCGGCATCGGCGACGGTTCCCATGAGCCCAACTTTGCCGCCGCCGTACACTAGCCCGATGTTTTGCTGTGCCAGCAGTTTACCTAGCTGCTCGGCTGCAAACCCGTAAGCAGGGTTTGCTCCCTGATTTGAGCCGCAAAATACGCAGACTCGTTTCATACTTGCCTCTTAAGCATCTGTTTCAGGCAAAATTTTGAGGCGAATAGTGCGAGAGAAACTACCTCCATCTGGATCACCCAGTTGGACTTCCAGCACTTCACCTGAAAGGGGACTAAGGTGAGCAAGGAGCGATCGCAAGTGAGGTGTACTCGCGCCGCTGTCCAGATAAACCCGCTCTGAAAGCGTGTTGAGCCGTTTCCAAGTGGTGTAGAGTTTGACGATCGCTTGCTCTAACTGCGAAGCCTGATTTACTAAGTCAGCCGTAGAACTAAGGCAACCGACCCGCAACGCTTCTTCTAAAGCAGATTCCAGGTCAAGCGCTTCGTTATCCAAGGCCTGCACGTTGGTTGCAGCATTGAGATACTTCGCCAAATAGCGAGCTTCGGCAGTAACTTGCTTCAGCGTATCCACGTCAGGATTTCCTGCCACCTCTGCCTGGAGGGAAACCTGATGCGCTTCTGGCAACTTTTCCATTTCTCGCACCAGTGGAGCCAAATAGCGGGTAGGAATTGTGCTGTTAGCAGCTTTTTCCTTCACGACTTCAGGAATCAGGTCTGAAGTCATTGCTGTCCATTCGTCGGAAAGCTGGCGGACTTCTCGGCGAGTGATGCGATCGCCCTTTCGCGCTGCATCACCGACCATTTGCTGAACTTCCGGGGACGACTGAGCCGTTTCGACAAAGGCGCGTTTGCTGAACTGGTTAACATCTTCCGGCTCTAGGTAACCCTCTTCCAGTAGCGCATCGGCGCTATTTGCCAGTTCGATTAGCGAATAAGCCTGAGTTTTGCTGATTTCGCGATCTTTGAGCCAGTTAAGAAATCCAGCACCTCGACCGTCACCGCCCCGCTTTTCGCGATCGCGCACTGCTCTGAGGATGCGTCCGCGCCAAATCTCGGTTTGCAGGTCAAAGCGATCGCACACCTGCCAGGCTGTCTCGACCTGACTCAAAAATTCTGCTTCGGGAATCAGATCATCCTCTGGATCAGGAAGCTGAAGGCTGAGATCAGGGTTTTGCTCAAAACTAAAGTTGTTCAAATCAGTGGGAAGTGGAGGCGCTTGAACCATGAGAAGACTCTGGAAGACAGTGCATCATTATTGCATAATCCTCCCTTGGAGATCACGCCAAATGTAGCGCTAAGAATTGAGTTAGCCGCCACTGATAGCGCCAATTAGCAGGCGAACCAGCAGTACAGAAAAAGTAGCAAAACCTATAATAACCACTGCTAAGCCGAGGATGAGCAGAATTAGAAATTTGCGATCGCTCCCTCGGTTGGATTGGGGCATATCGACATGAGTTTCAAGCAAGGCAATATTTCGAGCATTTGCCTTCCAGGTCGCGTCAAACACATCGCCTAGCATGGGCACCGATCCCAGCACAACTTCTAAAACAATGTTGGATGCCATTCGCAACAGGGTTTCACGAGGCACGCCCATTCGTGCTGCTTCAACGACAATGTAGGCTGATAGCGCTCCTGCAACCGTATCTCCAGCACCGGGCAGTAACCCCAGAAGTGGATCAAGTCCAATTCGATAACCTGTACCAGGAATTGGAATGGCGTTGTCTAAGACATGGCTGAGTTGGCGCAGACGTTGAAGCGAGGTGTGTCTGTTTACAACCGATGGGACCCGCTTGGGAGGAGGCTGTGACATCTAGGATGCTCCAAATAATGCCAGGAATTTTTGCTGGGCGATCGCCATCAGATCAGAATCAACGGGCTAAAGCATTTGTGGCGATCGCGACAGAAGTTGCGATCGCCACAATAGCGTAAATCAAACCAGGAGAGCCAGTCCTCTACCAGGAGAACGTTATTCCTTCAGAAATCGCCTGACTACTTTTCGTTTGGAGGGTTGTCGAGACTGGCGATCGACCCTATCTAACGCTAGAGCGACCCGCCCACGACGGGACATTCGCTTCATCCCGTCTGTCCAACGGGGATTATGGAGCAGCAGGTAAAAGCAGGGAATGATGAACAAAGTCAGCAATGTACCCAGAGACAACCCGGAGAAAACAACAATTCCGAGTGGTTGCAAAAACTCTCCCCCTTCACCCAATCCTAAGGCTAGGGGAAACATGCCTAATACTGTCGTAATAGTAGTCATCAAGATAGGACGAAGCCGTTGAGGAGCTGCTTTAAGAATGGCAGTGCGGCGATCGACCTTTTCTTGCTCACGGATCTGATTTGCTAATTCCACCATAATGATGGCGTTGTTGACGACGATGCCTACCAGCAGCACAGCTCCTATAATTACCGTTGCTCCAATTGCCGTTTGGGTAATAAATAGCCCCAACATGCCACCAACCAGCGCTAGCGGAACGGTAAACATGATGACCAGCGGATCGATGAGCGAGTTATATTGCACTGCCATCACCACAAATACCAGGAAGGCTGCCAGTCCACCCAACACAGGTAGAGCAGACTGGATTTCTTGATTACTTTGAGCTGCCGCACTGGGAAGCCGACTAACCCCTTCAGGTAAATCTAAATTTTGGATAATTGCATCGACCTCAGCCAGAGCTTGACTCAAGCTAGCGCCCTCATTCAAGTTACCCGCTGCGATAAATACTTGACGTTGGTTAATGCGTTGAATTTCACTTGGAGACGTGCCTTCTTCTAATTGCGCGACATCTCCCAGACGAATCAGTTGATTATCTTCAGTAAATAGAGGCAACGCTTCTAGCTGCGAAGGTTCTCGTATAGAGTCGCGATCAAGCTGTACTCGTACATCGACTAAACGATTACCTCGCTGAAGTTGGGTTGGAACCGTTCCCTCAACGGCTGTTGTCACGACATCGCCAATGTCTTGGGTATTCAGCCCTAAAGCAGAAATTCGCTCTAAGTCGGGACGAATTTGAATTTCGGGCTGGCTTTCGTCGGCATCGGCGCGGAAAGTTGCCAGCGTTGCTTGCTGTTCCAACGCATCCAGAACCTGGTTTCCGGCTTCATTTAGCGTTTGTGTATCTGTCCCCTGAAGCACGATGTCAACTTCTGCCCCTCGCACTGGAGAGTTATTTAAGACCAAACCCCGGACTTCCCCTGGTCGCAGGCGAATGCGAGTATCCACCAAATTCAGCTTGTTGACTTCTTGAGTAACGCGACTGACAAAGGCTTCAACATCAGTCCCCCGTTTAAGGGTGATTGTACTAGTACCCCTTAGAGGGTTTTCGTTGGTCGAGCTGCCAAATAGAGAACCACCCGAAGTTGTAAAAACGTATTCTGTTTCGGGCTGTGCCTGTAGAATGTCATCCACCGCGGTCATCACTTTGCGATTGACTTCTAGAGGCGTACCCGGTGGAAATTGGGCATTCAAGTTAGCCTGCCCAGTACTGATGCGAGGCAGGATTTCTTGAGGAATTCTACCTGCTACAGCCAAACCGCCCCCACCCAATATGAGAAACGTGACTAAAAGAACTATGACCCGGTGTTTTAGCACCCGATCTAACAGCGAGGCATAGCTGCGAGTCGAGGCGTCAAAGCGACGGGTGAATTCTCGCAGCAGCCAAAACCTTGAAACTCCGCTTGACCACTGAATTCCTAACAAACGAGAGGCAAGCACTGGAATCACAGTGACCGCAACGAGGAGAGAGGCCGCAACAGCGAAGATAATGGTCAGGATTAATTCGTTAAATAGAAGTGCGATAAACCCTCCGATTAACAGGAAGGGTACCACTGCGATCATGTTTGTGGTGGTAGAGGCAATCAGGGCAGACTCTACAGTTTGGCTACTTTGAATTGAGCTTTCAATTAGCTCTTCAGAACTCAAGTTTGATTGAGCATCCTGTCCAGGAGTCATACCCGCTGATTCAGCGATGGTTTCGAGCATGACAATAGAGCTGTCAATGACGTTACCTACGCCTAGCGCTAGGCCACCCAAGCTAAATATGTTGAGCGATAAGCCAAACATCCCCATCAAAATCATGGCTGCCAGTGTCGTCAAAGGAATGGCAAGAACAATGATGATTGTCTGGCGGATAGAGCCCAGGAAGAGGAGGACGGCGATCGCCGCCAAACCTGCCCCAGTTATACCTGAACTCGTTACGTTGGAAATAGAGTTGCGAATAAAGATAGATTCATCCAGTGTTGGAATGAACTCCATGTCTTTGGCGATGACACCCGCTTGCCTGAGTTCTTCTAAGCGGCGTTTTACCCCATCTACAACTTCAATTGAGTTTGCGTCTGGCTGTTTCTGAATGCTAACTTTTACCGCGGGCTGCCCGTTTAGGGAGACAAAGACCCGTTGCTCTTCTGTGTTGTCGATTACTTCTGCAAAATCGCGCAGATAAACGCGACGAGGAGCACTGGCAGTTGAGCCCGTTGATGCAGAGGTAGAATCGTCGCTACTCTCTGTCTCTTCATTACCGTCAACAATAAAGGAGAGGTTGTTAATCTCCTCAGCATCCTGAAACCGTCCAACAGTTCGGGTTAGCGGTTCAGAGTTTTCACCTAGAATACGACCGCCAGAAACATCCTGGTTAGTTTGCTCCAGCTCATCCAACACGTCTGACAGAGCTATCCCCAGGGACTGCATTCGACTTAAATCGACATTGACGCGAACTTCTTCAGCTTCGCCGCCTGATACATCTACCGCCGCGACCCCAGGGATTACTCCTAATTCACGAGCTAGCTCCTCGTCTGCAAACACCCTCAAATCAACAGATTCTAACGAGGGGGAAGTCAACGCCAATTCATAAACAGGCAACTGTGACGGGTCAGCTTTGAACAGCCGAGGTTCTTCGATGGTGTCTGGCAGGTTTCCTCGGGCCCGATTGAAAGCAGCAGTTGCATCATTGAGCGCTTGATCAATATTTCCACCCGGTTCAAAGTACAGGTCTACGCTGACTTGCCCTTCCCGAGTTTGGGAGTAAACCTGAACAACACCTTCCGTTGCAGAAAGCGCTTCTTCGAGGGGACGGGTAACTTCGTCTATCGCTACCTCAGGTGAAATTCCTGGTGCATCTAGCCTTACCCCAATGCGCGGGTAGGTAATTGAGGGCAGCAGGTCAGTCTGAAGGTTAGACGTATAAAATATGCCAACGACAATGACTGCCAGGGTTAGAATCAGCGTTCCGATGTGCTGGCGAATTGAGATTTCGCTGGGGCTGAAGCCAGAAGATTTTGGGGTCTGCATTGCACTGATAGGTGAGAAGTTCAGGAGGACGTTTCTGAGATAAAGCTGAGGCGAACTGCATCACCATTTTTTAAGCTGTCACTGCTGCGAACGATAAACTGCTCCCCTGGCTCCAGGCCAGAGAGAATTTCAACCTGAGCATCAGCGCGATCGCCCAACCTTACCGTTCGAGCCACCACAGTCGGCTCCTCTTGAGAACCTTCTAAGACAAAAATCGTGGCTGTTTCGCCTGACTGCTCATCTGATTGCTCTGATGCCGAAACTTCTGCCTGCGGTGATTCTGCGTCTGAGCTTCCTGCGTCTGCCTCTCCTCCGATTTCGATCGCCGTCAACGGAACAACCACTCGTTCAGCAGCCTGTTGAGAGAAGCTAACCCGTGCTAGCAGTCCACTGCCGATGCGTTCATCTGGGTTCGGTATTGTCACCTCAATTGGGATTAGACGAGCAGTGGGGTCAGCCGCAGGAGAAATGAGCGTTACCTCGCCCGAAAAGGTTTGGTTAGGAAGTGCATCCAGGCGAACCTGGACGGGTTGACCTACTTGAATACCTGCCAGTTCGAGTTCTGAAATTTGAACTTCTACTTTTATTTGGCTGAAGTCTCCCAGGCGTAGTACTTCACTTCCTGGCTGGGCGAGATCACCGGGTTCCGCTGCCCGTGACAAGACTGCGCCAGATACCGGAGAAACGAGCGTACTGTAAGATTGCCGCTCTTGTTCTTGGGCAACCAACGCTTGCTGAGCGACAACTCGCCGTTCGGCTGCTCTCACCGCCTGCTGACGGGTGCGAACCTGCTCTTGCGCCGATCTGAGTGCTTGCTCTGCTGTGCCAACGGTAGTTTGGGCAAGTTCTACCTGTTGCTCTGCGATCGCCCCCTCGTTAAATAATTGCTGTTGTCGTGCGGCATCTGACTGCGCCTGAGCCAACTCTAGCCGCGCTTGTTCTACTAGGGTCAGTGCATCGCTGACTTCTGCTTGCAGGCTGGCCACTTCAGACTGACGGGCTGCTTCCTCTGCCTGCGCCTCAATCACAGTTGCGGTCAGCAACCTATTATCGAGCCGCGCCAATACCTGCCCCCGCTCTACTGGATCGCCCATATCGACCGTTACATCTAATAGTTGCCCTTCAGCTTGCGATCGCAGTGAAACTTCTCGGAAAGGTCGGGTTGTGCCAGTGAATTCCTCTGCTGACTCCAAAGGGGCAGTTTCAGCAACCATCACATCAACAGATGGTGGACCGCCTTGCTCTGCACCAGGAGGCTCAGGTTGAGCCTCGCTACGAGGAAACAGTTCGCATCCGGCTGACACAAATAATAAACTGAGAGTCAAAATTAGGCGGCTGGCGATTGACACAGGTTTACGCGCAACAGCCAGGGGCACGGAAGGAGCGACCTGCAACATAAATTTCTTGCCAATTATTTGGAAAATTTCTTGCCTTAGCTGATCAAGCGCTTGCTTAAAAATGCAACAGAGTTTATTGCATTTTGTAAACGCTGTATCCTTAACAGGTATATCAATTTGGAGTAGGAATATCAACCTGATATAGAAATACGTTGAAATAATGTTGGAATTAGCAACACTTGGATTTTTACAAAAGCAACCTTTGCACGGCTACCGTCTAAAGCAGCAGCTAGAGCTATTTATGAGTGGCTGCATCAGCGTCAACTATGGG
Source organism: Leptolyngbya sp. FACHB-671 (assembly GCF_014695745.1). Lineage (NCBI taxonomy): Bacteria > Bacillati > Cyanobacteriota > Cyanophyceae > Leptolyngbyales > Leptolyngbyaceae > Leptolyngbya > Leptolyngbya sp. FACHB-671. Next base: position 11,975 of record NZ_JACJOV010000107.1, read on the forward strand.
GCGATTTATCCTTTGCTCAAACGGCTGGAGGCAAGAGGAGATATCGTGACGCTGGAGGAGGAAGCTGGAGAATCGGGTTCGAGCCGCAAAGTGTATTGCATCACTGAGGCGGGGCGCGATCGCTGGCGACGCAAAATGCTGGAATATCCGCATGAAAGCTGGGTCAACAGTCGGTCCCGTTTCATCATCAAATATTTCTTCTTTAGCCACCTTCTTCCCATAGAGCGAATTAAGCTGCTAGAGCAACGATTGCTGGTTTGCCGTCTGCGGCTACAGGATCTAGAGCGGGAAGATATGACTAGCAGCACCGATCGCTATGAGTCAACAGCGTGGCGACGGCATCTAGCCAACTTGCGGTTTGAGATTGATTGGCTACTGGAACAGCTTGAGCAAGAGAATCTTGAGAAGAGGTTGCAGGAAGCGGGGGTTGGGGATTAGGGGGAGGAATGAGTTGGCTCGAAGGGCACACTACACCGTAACTCTACTGAAATTGCTGAATGACTTGCAATTCTCGACAGTCCTGCAATATTTCTATAGGGCGATCGCCCCCAAAGCAGATCTAGCGGCGATCGCAAGCTCATATCTCCCTTGAATGAACTCAATTCTTCTTTATGAACGCTGATTTTGACCGAACCATGATGCAACGTTGTCTGGAGCTAGCGCGTCAGGCAGCAGGTCAAACAGCCCCAAACCCATTAGTGGGAGCCGTTGTGGTGCAAAACGGTCAGATCGTTGGCGAAGGATTTCACCCCAAGGCGGGGCAACCTCATGCTGAGGTTTTTGCATTGAGGGCAGCGGCTGAGCAAGCACAGGGAGCTACCGTTTATGTCAATTTGGAGCCTTGCAATCACCACGGTAGAACTCCACCTTGCACAGAAGCCCTAATCCAGGCGGGGGTTGCCAGGGTCGTTGCAGGAATGGTTGATCCCGATCCGCGCGTGTCTGGGGGTGGCGTTGCCAGACTGCAAGCGGCTGGGATAGGGGTCAGCCTTGGTATCGAAGAGGCAGCCTGTCAGGAATTGAATGAAGCATTTGTGCATCGAGTGCTTCATCGCCGACCGTTTGGCATTTTGAAATATGCGATGACCCTAGATGGCAAAATTGCTGCTAGCACCGGACATAGTGCCTGGGTTACAGGAAAAACTGCACGAGCAGCAGTTCACCAGTTACGCGCTACCTGTGATGCAGTGGTTGTAGGTGGAAACACGGTTCGGCGTGACAATCCGCTGCTGACCAACCATCAGGTTGCCCAGCATAACCCGCTCAGGGTGGTGATGAGCCGCAGTTTGGATTTACCCGACGATGCCAAATTATGGAACATCGCGGAAGCTCCAACGCTAGTCTTGACTGAAGCTGGCAGCAGACCCGAATTTCAAACTGCTTTGAGGAAGCGGGGAGTTGAAGTGGCTGAGATGTTATCTCTGGCTCCTGCTCAAGCAATGGACTGTTTGTATGAACGGGGCTGCTTGAGTGTTTTGTGGGAATGTGGAGGACGATTGGCAGCTGAGGCGATCGCCGATCGGGCTATTCAAAAAGTTTGGGCATTTATTGCCCCCAAAATTATTGGTGGGGCAACGGCTCCTTCCCCAGTTGGTGAGCTGGGCTTGTCGTTGATGTCAGAGGCGCTAGTACTGGAGCGGGTGAAGTGGCGATCGCTTGATGCGGATTATTTAATAGAAGGCTATTTGCCAGTTGGGCAGCCTTAGCGCATCTTGATTACCGTTAGAAACATCGAAAGGCTGCACCTAGAGAGTGCAACCTTTCAACAGCGGTTTTAAAGGTGGAATCAGAATGTTTATTGAGCGATCGCTCGTAGCAGTCTACTGGGGAGGAGCCTCAGTTCCAGGAGCGGTAGGAGCCTCTGCTGGCTCTTCGGTAGGAGCAACCGCCGGATCTTCAGCAGGTGCTACAGCGGGGTCTTCAGTGGGTGCAGTTTCTGCATCATCGGTACCAGCAGGAGCGCAAGCGCCAACAGCTAGCGTCATTCCAAGTAACAAAGGTAGAGCGAGAAACTTTAATTTCATTGCGATATCTCCTGATTTTTTATCATCCGTCCCTACACTCAATTTGTCAGAAAAAGCGAGACCAGCCTATGCTCCGTAAGGAATAATTCGATTTCTCGAAAACCTCCTCCCGTAGGAAGATCTGCTGAATCCCGGTCTAACTTAAGAGCTAATTTCAGGCGACGTTAGGTAGTGCTTAGAAACACAAAAGCCATTGCTCAACTTGAGAATAGGAGGAAGTTTCTAATATGACGATCGCCCACTATAGGAGCACAGCATTGCCGTGCCCCTACGGAGTCGTTCGTCATGCGCAACGCCACAAATCGGTACCTTAACAGAAGGGTATAGACGCGCTCACGAAGGCAAATCGAGTTTCCCTACTGAGGCAATTCTTGACCTGAGGCAGGTTCAGCTCGAAGAATTTGCTCAACTTCCTGCTGCAAAGCAGGATCTTGCTGCACAGCAGCAAGAATCTGGTTAAACTGCTCAACTTCTAACCCTTCAGCTTGAACCGCTTCCTGGAATCTAGCTTGGGTCTGCTGACGGACGGTCGTGATCTCGTTTGCGGCTTGCTCAAAGCTCTGCAATTCCTCATCAGAAATCTCTACATCGGCTCCTGCTTGAGGGTTTTGCTGGGCTTCAGCAATTTCATTGAAACGATCTGGGGTTAATCCTTGACCTTCAACAATTTGAAGTAGCTCAGTTTGAGTTTCCTGCTGAATCGTTTGGAGTTGCGCGATCGCCCTGGCAAATTTTTCGATGTCCTCTGAACTTACCTCAGCAGCGGACTGGGGTTGAGCCTGAGTAGGGGGCGTGGACTGAGCTTCAGTAGGAGGAGCAGGCTGGGCTGCAGGGTCTAGCTGTTGGGCTGAAGGCTCAGTTGGCTCAGCTGTAGGAGGAGCTGATGTTTGAGATCGAGCGGGTAGGCTCCCAAAGACTACCAGCAGCAAAAAGGTACTGCCTGCCAAAATTTGCTTCAGCATTTCAAGTTTCTCCTTAAACCTTAAGGTGTTTACTCCACTGCAATCCAGTGTTTGCCGTCTTGGCTTTCGACGGATGCAAACTGGTTTTACGTCCGAGTGGATTTTTGCTTAAATCCTCGGCAGAGTCCGCAGGATTTAGGAGTCACCCTGACAAGCCAATGTTGAGTTGATGTGTCAGAGACATGAAGCTTATGACACAGCTCGGTTAAGTTACGGACAAAGAAGAGGTGTGTGATTAAACGCCTTCGCTTTTCTCTGAAAGCTGCTGCTCTAAGTTAGAAGAACGTTCTAAAAGCTTGGTGTAAAGGCGATCGCATCGCTTGGTTTCAACCCCAGTTGCTGGTTGATAACCGCTACTCTCGTAAAGCTTGACCGCTTCAAAAAGCACGCTCGCCGTTTCTAACCAAATCTGTTGATAGCCCCGTTTGGCGATCGCCTCTTCTAAGTTTTGTAACAAATAGCGCCCCAATCCTTGCCCTCTCGCTTCGGGCAAAAGGTACATCTTGCGAATTTCTACTGCATTCGTCCCTTTCGCAACCGGATAGTAAGCGGCTGTGCCTACTAGGCGCTGCTGTCGTTCGACCACCCAAAATTCGCCACCTTTGTTCCAGTAAGACTCCTCAACAGACAAGACATCTCGGTCGGCACCGTCTGGTTCACACTCAAGCCCATATTCACTCAGCACAGAGCGAATCAACTCTGCTGCGACTGTGCGATCGCCTGGTTGCCAATCTCGAATCCAAAACTCGCGGTAATGGCTATTCACTAACTATGAATCCTTGGCTCAGGGTAAAGGGTTGACAAAAGCTGGCTCTCCACAGCCGCAAGCGATTCTAGCCGCTCCATCACAACTGCGCGCTCAAAATAAGTAGTTGCTAGTGTCCAGTAAATGCCATAGTGACGCGCTTCCGATGCCATTAAGCCTCGATAAAACTGCGCTAGTTCTACTTCAGGGCAATGAGCAGCTAACAGCCCCAACCGTTCGTGGCTACGGGCTTCGATTAGCCCAGAGACGAGCAGCAGGTCGAGCATTCGGTCGGGTTCATGACGGCGAATTTCAGCCTTGAGTCCAGCAGCATAAGGTGGTGCAGACAGTGGTGCCAGGGGAATGTCACGCCGATCGAGCCACTGATTCACCTGCTCGAAATGCTCTAGCTCTTCCTGGGCGATCGCCGTCAAGGTTCGCACTAGTTTAGCGCTGGAAGGATAACGAAAAATTAGATTGAGGGCTACACCCGCCGCTTTCCGTTCACAGTGAGAATGGTCAAGCAAAATAGTGTCAAGATTGGCGATCGCCTGCTCTACCCATTGAGTTGAGGTAGGTTGCTGAAGGAATTTAATCGTGGGCAGGGTTGAAGTCACAGGAAAATTGGGTTTGAAGAAGAATTTCTAAAGGGAGGGGGAGCGGTTACACCTCTGTCAGATTAGCAAACGCTCTATCAGATTTGCGTAATTCTACGATTCACGGCTGTTGATCTACAAAGCTGGATACGGGGTTTAGCGCCAGCCAGAGGAAGACGTGACTACAAATACTCAGCCATCCAATTCGGTTCTCAAGCAGGAAGCACTGGCAGCGATCGCCGACTTTGAGCAATCTGCTGCACCCAGCCTGTGGCCGCATCTGGATAAGCAAAAGATTATGGCAGAGATGCGATCGCGGGTGAATGACCCCTTTAAAGTCAATCAGGGTAAGCAACCTTTTTGTGGTCCAGCTTCGATCTTGTTTGAGCTAATCCGTAAGCAGCCGCTGCGTTACGTCCAGATTTGTAGGAGTTTGTTTGAACAGGGCAATTTCCAAGCGAAGACAAAGCAGATCAATACCTCTACTCGGCTGCGTCAGGAAAGCAAAGGCGATCTGCAAATGGGGCAGGCAGACTGGTTGGTGCTAGCAACGCTACGCGATGCAGAAAATTTACTGTTTCCCGTTGATCCCGATGCGCCTGAAATGATGCGTAACCTCAGCGGCATGACTAAATCCTGGGAAATGAAAGGCTGGGTTAGAGAAATTTTGGGCTACGAGCAAGTGAAGTACAACCACACCTACCTCTTGGGCGACATCGGAGCCCTGCAAAATGCAGCTCGGGTGATTGAGGCGAGTGGCGTAGCGTTCCTGCTGGTAACGGCTGATGGCTTGCTGGGGCAAGCTACACCCGGCAAGGATGACCTGCCTGTTGCTCTGCCCAACCACTGGATTGCGTTAGTCGGCAATGTTGCAATTCAAAAGGGCACTTTCGGTCAACACGACAGCGGACATGTCAGCTTTGACGTATTCACCTGGGCAAAAAAGATGCACGTCGATGTTAACGAAGGTCCGTTTGAACGCTTCCTTTGGGGCATTGTGACAGGACAATCTGTTTAAAGAGATAAAGCTAATTAGAAGGCTAGAACGGCCGAGGTAGAACGCTTCCTGTTACAAAGTTTTCCTTTGCATAAATCTAATGAATTGCCGTTTCATTGCTGTTTCTAATAGGCTCTAAAACCGCTGCTTATTTAAGAAGTATTGAACAGCAATTCATCATCTTGCTAATCTCCGCAGCTTCTTGTTCTGGAAGTAAGTGTTTCCTAGAGGGGAGCTTGTCCTGAGTACTTCATCCAAGGCTGCACGAAAAGTCTGCTCACGCGGACTTGTTTTCTGTCGTTTTTAAGTTTCTTTAGTCGCAGATTTAACTACAAAATTGCTTCAAACTTTGAGACTTTCAACAGAGTGTAATTTTGGCGCTTGAAAGTTAGTATGTTTTAATAAAAGTTAATACTCGTTTTTAGGTTGGTGCTTTGAGATGCTAAGAATTATTACTGATTTTGATGGCCCTATCATGAACGTTTCTGAACGGTACTATCGGGCCTACCTATTTTGTTTGAGAGAAGTTCGATATCCTGACCGGCCAGTTAATCCACTCTCTAAGGAAGAGTTTTGGGCTTTGAAGCGATCGCAAATGCCTGAGCGCCAGATTGCACGGCTCTCGGGGCTAGATGCGACCCAGGCAGAAAAGTTTTACCAAGTGCGGAAACGCACCGTCCACTCGATGCCTTATCTGGTTTATGACACGCCAGTGCCAGGGGCGATCGACACGCTCAAGCGACTTCGGCAAGCAAAGGTCGATCTAGCTGTAATGACGATGAGACGGGTGCGGGAATTGGATGATGCGTTTGATCGCTATGACCTCGCACAATTCTTTCCACTGGACAGACGGTTTTGCCTCAGCAATGACTACGTCAAAACGGCTGATGTGAAAGACAAGCCTCTGCTAATGCAGCAAGCACTAGCCCAGCTTCCAGCGGCTGAGGAAATTTGGATGGTTGGCGATACGGAGGCTGATATTGTATCGGCTAAAACTCACGGTATCAAAGCGATCGCCGTGCTGTGTGGCATTCGCGATCGCACCCAACTGATGCAGCAGCGCCCCGACCGAATTGTGAACAATTTCGGCGAAGCAGTAGATTTGATCTTTAAAGAGTCCAACGTTGTGCCAGCCAACGCTGTAGGAGCAGCCATCTCCTAAGTGGCTGATCGGCAGCATTATAGGTGGGTGAATGCTTGATCGCCGGTGACTTTATCGCAAAAAGCTGTCGATCAACCAGAGGACTAGGAACGTCACCCAGGCTGCAAAAGTGTCTGCTTCAATTCTTAGGTCAGCGAGTTGGGGTTGCAGCAGGCTAGCTGCCTGTAACCCCAACACTACGCCTAAAATCAGTCCTACCAAAGTCAGCAGAAAAGATCGACCAAATTTGTGTTCTTTACGATTTAAGAAGTAGAGGCTAAAGCCGACTCCCAAGGCTAACCCCACCGGGGCTGAACTCAGGCTGAGAAAAGCCGTTCCAGCAAACAGCGCAGCGGGCCAAAGAATGTCGGCTCGACTGGGTGTATCAATAAAACGCTGTAACCAATCCGGAGTTTGCTTGGTTGGGATTGGAGTGAATTCAGGGGGTACTTCAACCAGCCGCTCTGGAAAGCGAATCCGGTCGGGCACTTTAATTTTGCCTTCTTGTCGCAGCCGTAGCCGATCCATCAGGATCGCGTCATAAGCTGCCTCAATGGACTCTACCAGCTTGCGATCGCCGCTGTGTTCCTGCACGAGACGATTACGAGCATCCTGAATTTCTTCAAACGAAGCGTTTTCATCTACCCCAAGCTTTAAGTAGTGATTCTGGTCACTCATCTACAACCTCCAAAAGACCCCCAATATATTCGATTATGATTGGCAATAAGAAAATCAGGAAGCCCGCAGTCTGTTAGCATCTCTGCCCAGCTTAAGCTGCTGACCGTCTACTGCTAGCCATCTGCTGCTAGCCATAGTGTAACTGTCTACCCTCTTTTCGCAAACTAAGGATGCAAAAGTTTAGTTCAGGTAGTGCATATAAGCTCAAATTTAGCTAGATTTGCTCAGGCAGGTGTTTGCATTGCCGATTTCTAGTGCGGATAATTGTTTTATTAAGCGCTTAATATAACAGGTATCCATTTCTACAGCCTATTCTCTAAAGAAGTCTAGTGAAATCTCTAGTGAAATCTATTGACGCAGCTACCCTCGCATAGGCTATTGTTTCATCTGCCATTGCATCAGCTTCTGCTTACGTTTACCGATGCTCATCCACTCCTCAATGTAAGGTTATGGTCATGGCTCCAGCCAAGATTCTCGTAGTTGATGACGACCCCTCCATTCGCACTTTGATCCATCGATTTCTGTCGAAACAGAATTATCAGATGGAATCTGCCGAAGACGGCAAGACTGCTTTGGCTATCTTCGAGCAATTTAATCCAGACTTGGTGATTCTGGATGTCAACCTGCCAGATTCTACTGGCTATACGCTTTGCCAAGAGATGCAAAGCCGAACTGGGGTATTTGTGCTGATGCTAACTAGTCGCACAGACGAGGTTGACCGGATCACCGGGTTCAAGAAGGGTGCAGACGACTATTTGACAAAACCCTTTAGTTTAGGGGAGTTAGAAGTTCGGGTGGGGGCAATCCTAAAACGTCAGCGCCCAGTGACAACGGCTGAGCAACAGTGTCTAACTTTTAATGGATTGGCGATCGATCCGGTACGGCGAGAAGTCACGCTCAACAATGACATTGTGCCCCTAACGGCGCTGGAATTTGACCTGCTGCACTTTTTGGCAAGCCATCCTGGACGAGTTTGGCGGCGGGCTGAGCTAATCCAAAAAGTTTGGGATTATGAGTATGTAGGCGACCAGCGGGTTGTTGATGTTCATATTGGGCAGATTCGCAAGAAGATTGAGATTGATACAACTCAGCCCGCATTAATTCAAACGGTGCGCGGGGTTGGCTATAAGTTTGAGGCTCCTGGGGTAGGTCAGGAGGGTGCTGTCGCTCAGTAGGTCAAGCACCTGACTTTCCCGTTAAACAGAAAAACACCTCAAAGAGAAGCGCACCTCCCAGGAGGTGCGCTTCTCTTTCATATTGCTACCGATTTAGGATGGGGAGCGATCGCCTACTTTGTCCACTTCTGAGCGACTAGCTCAGCCAGATCCACAACCCGCTGGCTGTAGCCCCATTCGTTGTCATACCAAGCGACGACTTTAACCATATCGCCACCCATGACCATCGTTAGTGCGGCGTCAACAATTGAGGACTCATCAGTACCGCGATAATCGCAGGAGACCAGCGGTAAATCGCTGTAAGCCAGAATCCCTTTGAGTGGGCCCTCCGCAGCAGCTCTGAGGGCATCGTTGACCTGCTCAGCAATGGTAGGCTTCTCAACCTGAACAACTAGATCCACGACGGAGACGTTTGGCGTAGGAACTCGTAGCGCAATACCGTTTAGCTTGCCCTTCAATTCAGGCAATACTAGCGCAACTGCTTTTGCAGCTCCTGTGGTCGTAGGCACGATGTTGAGTGCAGCAGCACGGGCACGGCGCAAATCCCGGTGGCTTGCGTCGAGCAAGCGCTGGTCGCCTGTGTAGCTGTGGGTCGTCGTCATGGTGCCTTTGATGATGCCAAAGTTTTCGTGAATGACTTTGGCGACTGGGGCAAGGCAGTTTGTGGTGCAGCTTGCGTTGCTGATGACGGTGTGCTGGTTATGGTCATAGTCTTGATCATTTACCCCTACGACAAAAGTGCCATCGTCGCCTTTGCCAGGAGCTGTAATCAGCACTTTCTTAGCACCTGCGCTGAGGTGCTTGGAAGCTCCTTCTTTGCTGGTGAAAACGCCAGTCGATTCGATGATCAGGTCAATGTCCCAGTCTCCCCAGGGCAAGTTAAGGGGGTTGCGGTCAGAGGTGCATTTGATGGTTTTGCCATTGGCGGTGATGGTGTTGTCGTCAGCGCTGATGTCAGCGTTGAACCTGCCCAACATTGAGTCGTATGTTAACAGGTGGGCGTTGGTTCTAGGGTCAGAAGTGTCGTTGATGGCAACGACTTCCATTTGGCTGTCTTGTCGAGTCAGCCAGCACCGCATAAAGTTGCGCCCGATGCGCCCAAACCCGTTGATCGCTACTCTAATCACTGCGTCTTGCCCTCTGTCTACTAAAATACTTGCTAGTAATGAACCAGATCATACACGTTAGCCGTGCCCCTCTCAATAGCCACCGATGCAGGGTTTTGCACTAGTTGTTAGAAAATTGTGATCTGGTCACTTGGGTCTGGTAGACAGCTCAAGCCAGTGCTTTTTGTAGCTATGCTTCGTTATCGGTATAAACTGTGAGCAAGAATGTAGTTTTCTACCGATTCAGGCACTAGATCCTGGAGAGAGCGGCGATCGCGACAATATTGCCGAACCAGGCTAGACGAAATTTCGACTGAAGGCATCTGTAAAATTTGCCAATCGATTTTGATTGACTGTGCTGCCAGTTGTTGCACAACCTGATGACCGATGACCTCTGCGGGCTGTCTCGATCGAGGCGCAACCAGCCAACTGCAGTTGGCTGCCAATTCTTGGCGACGATGCCACCGGGGCAGGGAGGCAAAGGCATCTAAACCGACGATCCAATACCACTGGCTGTTTGGATAGCAAGTTTGCAGGTCAAGCAAGGTATTGATGGCGTAAGAAGTCCCAGTACGGTTTTGGTCAACGGTAGATAGGCAAAAGACAGGATAGGAGGCGATCGCCCGCTTGACCATCTCAACTCGGTGCTGAAAGTCTGCTAGCTCAATTGATTGCTTGTGAGGAGGGCATTGAGCAGGCACCCAAATGACTTGATCCAGATTTACCTGTTTGAGAGCCATCTCTGCCATTAGTAAATGCCCTTGATGAATCGGATTAAAACTGCCACCCAGAATGGCTAACTTTGGCATGGCAAAAGAATGGTGATCGCCCTGAGAAACTTCCGGATTAGCAACAGCTCCAACGAGTAGGATTAAACATTAGTTTTCGAGCAAAATCTCTTGAAAAGGACGCGATCGCACTCAAAACAGCTTTTAATTAAGACGCTTATTCAGAAATGCGAATCGTGAAGCCATTGCTCCTGCGAATTGTTTAAAGCTTGAGTAAGCACTAGCCAAAAATTAAAAAGTTAACTGAGAGCAGACAGCCTAATCCTTCAGGAGGTTATATCGCGAAAAAGCAATTCTTGCTATGATATCGCGTGTTATTGGTGTGGTGTGGTGTTTGAGGAGCTAGAATGCTGAATTCTGTCGATTTCAGCGGGAGACCATTCCATTTCATCGGCATCGGTGGGATTGGAATGTCGGCTCTCGCCTATATTTTAGCTAAGCGTGGACTCCCAGTTTCAGGGTCAGATATTTGTCTCAACCACATTACGCAGCGTTTGCAGGAGCAAAACGTCCATATTTTTTGGAGTCAAGACGCTGCGAATTTGAGATTTTTTCAACCCAGCCAAAGGTTGATCTCGTCAGAATCATTACCCCAGGAAGCTGGCAGAAATGGTAACGGTAACGGAAACGGCGCGAATGGCACCTTAAAGCAACAAGAGTTGAATTCGTTGGATTCAACTGACTTACAAGCTGTCCTTCCTCAAGTAATCTGTTCAACAGCGATTGATCCTAAAAATAATTCTGAATATCGAGCAGCGCTGGAATCAGGCTGTCCAATTTTTCACCGCTCTGACTTGTTAGCAGCGTTAATGCGTGATTATCAAAGCATTGCCGTTGCTGGGACTCACGGCAAGACAACCACCAGCAGCATGATTAGCTATTTGCTGCTGCAAGCAGGCTTAGATCCGACCATTATTGTGGGTGGTGAAGTAGCTGCTTGGGAAGGAAACGCTCGGTTGGGGAAAGGTCCTTACTTAGTTGCAGAATCCGATGAATCAGATGGTTCTTTGGTAAAGTTTTCTGCCTACATTGGCGTAATTACGAATATTGAGCTTGACCATCCTGATCACTACAACAGTTTGGATGAGGTAATTGAAACGTTCCAAACGTTTGCTCAAAACTGTCAAATCCTAGTAGGAAGTCTAGATTGTGAGACTGTACGGCATCAGTTAAAACCTGCCGTCAGCTATAGTCTACAACCCGAACTTGAGGCAGATTATACAGCGACTGATATTGTTTACCATCCGAGTATTACAGAGGCAAAGGTTTGGGAGCGCGGCGAACTGTTAGGCACGTTGAGTTTGAAGTTGTTAGGTCAGCACAATCTCAGTAATGCCTTAGCTGCTGTAGCCATTGGGCGTTTGCTAGGATTGAAGTTTGAGGTAATTACCTCCATCCTGGCAACTTTTACGGGTGCACGTCGACGCTTTGAGCTACGGGGTGAGTTCAATAATATTTTGCTGGTTGATGACTATGCTCACCACCCCAGCGAAATCCAAGCGACGCTAATGGCTGCTCGGCTCCAGGCAGCAGCCTCTAACCCTGTACCGCGACGGGTTGTAGCCGTATTTCAACCCCATCGCTATAGCCGCACATTAACCTTCTTGCCAGAGTTTGCCCGTTCTTTTGGGAACGCTGACTTGGTCATCACCACGGAAATTTATAGCGCGGGTGAACCAAAGTTGGAGCAGGTTAGCGGACAGCAGTTGGCAGAGGCGATCGCCATGCACCATCCTAAGGTGGTCTATCAGCCAACCCTGCCAGATGTCTACGCTTATTTGGTTGAGACGCTGGCTCCTGGCGACCTTGTTCTATTTCTGGGAGCAGGGAACCTAAATCAGGTGATTCCTCAGCTCAATGCATACTATCAGCAGGTTGACCCTAAGGTTCAGCCTCAGTGTCATTAAGCGAATCCCGGGTTGACCTGTCGTTTCCTCAACGATTGCAGTTCATCCCAACCTTGCTTCATCTTTCAAAACTTGGAGCGCCCCTTTAGCCTCAAGCTTCTTCAAAACCCAAAAAGCTATGACTCTCTCCTGTGACTCCCCCAGCGCCCGTGAACCCGCTTCAGGGATCGCAAGTGCTAAATCCGATTACCCTGCCAGCGAAGAAACATTCAACAAAGAGTTTAAAACTGTTTCAACTGCCGCGGCTAGTCCAACCTCGCTTGCTAAATCGCGTTCTACAACAGCGCTTCACTTACCTGGAACAAGTTGTTTGATCAAGCCTCAAGTGCCATTGTCTAGTTTGACCTCCTTTCGGGTGGGTGGCCCAGCAGAACTCTACATTGCGCCCCAAACCTTGGAAGACTTGCAAATTAGCTTTGCTTGGGCAGAAGCAGAAGGTCTACCCGTCACTCTATTAGGAGCAGGGACCAATTTACTCGTGAGCGATCGCGGTTTACCAGGCTTAGTCATCTGCACTCGCCACCTGCGCCATACAGAATTTGACTCCAACACGGGACAAGTCACTGCCGGAGCAGGTGAGCCAATCGCCCGTCTTGCCTGGAAAGCTGCTGAGCGAGGCTGGCAAGGTCTGGAGTGGGCAGTTGGCATTCCGGGCACCGTAGGCGGAGCTGTCGTGATGAACGCGGGCGCTCATGCCGCCTGTACTGCTGACATTTTGGTGGATACGCAGGTTCTATCGCGAGATGGTCGCGTTAACATTCTTACCCCCCCAGATCTCAACTATCGTTATCGCACCTCCTCGCTGCAGGGAGACACACGTCTGGTTACGCGGACAACCTTTCAACTTCAGCCCGGAGCGGACCCCAAACAGGTGCTTGCAGACACCACCGCTCACATGAAGCAACGACATACAACCCAGCCCTATCACCTCCCTAACTGCGGCAGTGTTTTCCGTAACCCTGGGCCATACACTGCTGGTTGGCTGATCGAGCAAACCGGGCTCAAAGGACATCAAATTGGAGGTGCCCAAGTCGCTCAACGTCATGCCAATTTCATTCTTAACTGTGGTGGTGCAACGGCAAACGACGTTTTCCGGTTGATTCGCTATGTTCAGCAGCAGGTCGCGGATCAGTGGTCACTCTGGTTAGAGCCAGAGGTGAAGATGTTAGGTGAGTTTTAGGGCTGCAGTGGCTTAAAAATTAAATCGGAATGCTTGATCTATAAACACCAATGTTAAGGTTAGGTGTTAGGGTTACACTGAGTTCATCAACAGCAAGATTTAGAAAGTTATGTCTAAAGGTCAAGGATTTGGCTTCGGTTTAGGCAAGATGAAAGAGCTAACCGAAGCGTTTAAGAAGGCTCAGCAGGTTCAAGAAGGCGCAAGAAAGCTGCAAGAAGAACTTGAAGAGATGGAAATTGAAGGCACCTCTGGCAATGGGCTGGTTAAAGTTGTGCTGAGCGGAAACCAAGAGCCTCGTCGGGTCGAAATCTCACCCCAAGCTCTAGAAGAAGGTGCAGATTTGCTCTCTGACCTCGTAGCAGCGGCTATGAAAGATGCTTACGACAAATCTACGGCAACCATGCGCGAACGTATGGAAGAGCTAACGGGTGGCTTAAACTTGCCCGGAATGTAATTGTTTGCTTTGTCTGAAATATTATTTTGCATGGGAAGGGGTGTGGACTTGCTCCGCACCCCTTCCCATGCAAGATAGCCTTGTCGATGCTGAATTAGACTAGACGCCTTTAGAGTAGACCTGCTGACTCGTATAGCCGTCGGACGATCGACACAATCTTCTCCCCATATTGAGCATCTGCTGACCAGCGCCCGCTGAGTTGATTGACGAGGGGCGCAATGCCGCGCCTAACAAAACGGAACCTTGGGTCAACTAGTTCTTGCACGAGTGGTTCTGTGCTGGCATAGGCTTTGAGGTGCTGAATGTGGGCCCTAACTCCAATTCTGGCGCTAGGAAAGGAGGCTGTTTCCTCTTCCACGATTGCACTGCCTAAGCCACCGAAGTTGTTTTGGGACGGTTTTAGAGCGCCACCAAACTGTAAAAACCCTGTTTCAATACACATCTGTGAGAAGGCTACATCGTAGTTAACGCCTTCAATACTGGCTTCTTCACGATAAAGCTTGGGTAAGTCGGGAAACTGGGTTAAAGCATTCTCGTTGTTGGTCTTAAGAAACATCATGAGCTGCACTTCAGACGTGGAACCACGTCCCATGATGCGATCGACGAGTCCTGGGCAAACCGATGCTGACGACCGCAGGATGACCGTGCGAGAGGCACTATCCCAACTTACAGAGATATTAAATTCGCGGAGATCAATTGCCTTAATGTAGACGACATTACGGTAACTGATACGGTTAATACCTGGTGAGTTTGACAGGTCTATATTCAACCGATCGACTAGATCAATGGGGATGTAGGCATTGCCGCTGACGATGACTCCTTGCTCATCATAGATGCCTCCATTGATGTTGATATCGGTGGAGGTGTAGGTTGGGGAGGGAGACGGGGATGGAGAGGTACCTGCCACTGCACGACTCCAGGCGGCAAGACCGTCTGCAATGCCGATGGCGAAGTCACGACGGCGGTTTTGCAATAGCAGGCGATCGTCTGGATTGGTGAGGAAGCCGACTTCTAGCAGCAGCGAAGGCGGAACAAGCTGGCGACAGAAGGGTAGATTGCCCAATCCTGTAGCGGTGTCGGGTCGGGCTCCTCGACTAGGCAATTGAGGGACACGCCGCAATAGCGCTAACAGCAGCAGTTCGGCATGGGCTTTGCGCTGGTCGTTGTTGGCGATGTGATAGGCACTGGCTCCACGCAAGGAGGGATTTGGAGAACCGTCCATGCCAATTTCTAAGGCGACATCGTCTCTTCGCCCTCGCGCATTGATCCAGGCGATTGTTTCTGTGGCACTGAGGTTGTCAGGAACGGTCAACACTTCAAAATTGCGCGATCGCAACTCAGTGGCAATCAGGTCGCGAGTCAAGATCATTTCTCTGGCTTCTGTGGTGCCACCTGCAACGGTGCCGGGGTCGGTCGAGCCATTTTCTAGCCCACCGTGAGCGGCTGAAATGAAAATTCGTCCCATGTGCTAAGTAGTGTCCTTTGACTGTGCCTATTTAAGCGCTTAATGGCTCAAGATACCAGTTAAAACTGGGGATTGGGGATTAGGAGCTGGGGATTGAGGGTTGGGTGAGGAGTTTGATTTTGCTCTTTACCCTTTGGCTTTTAGGTCTGACAATGTAGGGAGTCATTTTTGCTCTGGTGCTAATGGACGTTCCCCGTTTACATCCCGACACGGTTGAGCAGGTCAAGCAACGAGTTGACATTGTCGATGTTGTCTCAGAGCATGTGGTGCTACGAAAGCGGGGGAAGGACTTTACGGGACTATGTCCGTTTCATGATGATAAGTCACCCAGCTTTAGCGTCAGCCCTGGCAAACAGTTTTATTACTGCTTTAGCTGTGGGGCGGGGGGAAATGCGATTAAGTTTTTGATGGAGTTTGGGAAGCGCTCGTTTAGTGATGTGGTGCTGGATCTGGCGCGGCGCTATCAGGTATCAGTGCAAACGCTGGAGCCTGCTCAACGACAGGAGCTACAGCGGCAGCTTTCACTGCGAGATCAGCTTTACGAGATTTTGGCACTGACAGCCCGATTTTATGAACATGCACTGCATCAGGCTCAGGGTGAAGCAGCCTTGACCTATTTGCGGGAGGCACGACGGCTGAGCGAGGAAACAATTCAACAGTTTCAGCTTGGCTATGCTCCGGCGGGTTGGCAGACGCTATACGGCTATTTGGTGGAGCAGAAGCACTATCCGGTGGAGTTGGTGGAGCAGGCGGGGCTGATCGTTCCCCGGCAGGGTGGGGGCGGATATTATGATCGGTTTCGCGATCGCCTGATGATTCCGATTCACGATCTTCAGGGACGGGTGATTGGGTTTGGCGGCAGGACGCTGAGCGATGAGCAGCCCAAATACTTGAATTCTCCTGAAACGGAGCTATTTGACAAAGGCAAAACGCTATTTGGGCTGGATAAGGCACGAGGGACGATCGCCAAGCAGGATTGTGCTGTGGTGGTGGAGGGCTATTTCGATGTGATTGCCCTCCACGCAGCAGGGATCAACAATGTGGTGGCCTCTCTGGGAACAGCTCTAAGTTTGGTGCAGGTGCGGCTACTGTTGCGCTACACCGAGTCAAAGCAGGTGGTGCTGAACTTTGATGCAGATGCAGCGGGGGCGAAGGCGGCTGAGCGGGCGATCGGGGAAGTTGCAGACCTAGCCTATAAGGGGGAAGTGCAACTGCGGGTATTGAACATCCCTCAGGGTAAAGATCCAGACGAATTTCTTCAGAGCCATTCTGCCGATGACTATCGAGCACTGTTGGCAGAGTCACCCCTATGGCTAGATTGGCAGATTCAGCAGCTCTTGGCGGATGCTGATTTAAGTAAGGCAGATCAGTTTCAGCAAAGCACTCAGGCGATCGTAAAGCTGCTAGGAAATTTGCCGAATGCAACCCTGCGGACCCATTACATTCATCGCTGTGCGGAACTACTGAGTCGGGGGGAAGCGCGACTCACTCTGCGGCTAGAGGAAGATTTGCGAACACAGGTGCGGGGGCAGCGGTGGCATGGGCGATCGCAAAAGTGGCAAACTCCAGGCGATCGCACTCTCCTAGAAGAATCAGAAGCGCAGTTATTGCGGCTATACCTGAATCTGCCCGACTACCGGGCTCTAATCATTGATGCCCTGGAAGAACGCGATATTGATTTCAGCATTTCCCATCATCGGTTTCTGTGGCAGCAAATTTTGGAACTGCAGTCTGACATTACAGATGATTTGATTAGGCAATTGCGCGATCGCCTCACCGAATTTCCCGATCGCTTAGCTCAGGTCAACCCGCTGTTTCATTTGGATGAAAAAACTCAGCGAGACATTGTACGTGCGCCTTTAGTCGTTCGAGCCGCAACCGCCTGCATGGAGCGGGTTATCTGTGAAAAGCGCTGCCGCCATTTTCTCAGCCTATGGGAAAAAACTGACTGTGCCGTTGCAAGTGAACTCAGCCAGTATTACCAGCAGCAAATCTACGCCGAAAAGCAGCGCATCGAAGAACTTGACCAGCAAGAACGCCAAACCACCTTTGCAGATCTAGCCCAGGTGCCCTGGGTCGGAGAGTTCTACCAATCCCTGGAATCTGCCACAAATTAAATTTTGTACTACAAGCAAACAAACCCTTTGCTACCTACCGATGCGAAGCGCGTTATGCCCCCCTATCCCAATCTAATCGGAGGGGGTTTGGGGGAAGCGGGCGTCCCCCAATGGGGGTTTGGGGGAAACCCCCAAGGCTCGGATTCTCCCAAATTCCTTTGTTATAACCATGTCTTTCAATGCACGAGGTCTTCGGTTTTTAGCCAAGACCTTCTTAGGGGCTTTGCCCCCAAACCCCTACTGGGGGACGAAGCACGTCCCCCAGACCCCCTCTGCAAGGAATTGGGAATGAGTGGTATAACGCGCTTCGCATCGGTGGGTAGCAAGGGGTTGTTGCACTCCTTGCCTGTGCCTCAGCCCCTAGCCCCTGTCCCCTAGAAACAATCCAGTGTCTCGCGGGTATTTCGCCCGGTTACAGGGTTAGTGCCTGTGGCCATTTCACAGAGTTTATCTTGGGTGTCTTGACGCAAAAGTACGTCGGTAAAGTCGGCTCCATCCAGGGTTGCGCCCTCAAATTTGGCGTTGAAGGCAAATGCGCCTTCTAAGATGGCGTTTGTTAAATTTGCGCCGACTAGGCGGGCGGAGTCGAGGGTGGCAAAGCTCAGGTTGGCTCCTTCCAGATTCACGTCTTCTAGATTTGCACCAAAGAAGCTCACGCCGCGCAGGTCGGCGTGGCTCAGGTTGCTGCTGCGGAGGTTGGCTTTGGTAAAACTGGAATCGGTCAGGACTCGTCCAGAAAAGTCAACGTCGATGAGGCTTTCTTTGTTGTAGTTGTCTGCTAGGGCTTGAGGAATAAATATAAGGTTTAGGGTGGCGATCGCCCCCACCAGTACCCACCACCCTACTAAACTGGGAAACCATCGCGCTGCAAATCGGCAGCATCGCGTCCAGGAGAAATCACAAAGCCTGATCATGCGAATTGAAGGTAACGTGAATAAAAATTCAAGTCGATTTATTTCAACCCAATCCTACCCGAATGTGTCGTGCCATTTGCAGATCAGGGTTGTAGAAGTGGGCAAACTTCAGTCACCGTTACATTCTTTGAATTGCCTTGTGAATTCTTCACTCAATCCTGCTTCCCAACCTGCCAAACCCGGCAAAGTTACACAAACCATTGGTTTTTTGGCAGAAGACTTGGTGGCGCAATGGCTGATTGGACAAGGCTGGGAAATTTTGCAGCGTCGCTGGCACTGCCGCTGGGGTGAGTTAGACCTAGTGGCGAGAGGGGCGATCGCCCCAATTCCTAAAACCACATCTAAGAACGCTCCTCTCCAATCTCAGCCGGTGCTTGCCTTCGTTGAAGTTAAGGCTCGCGGTCGGGGAAATTGGGATGCGAATGGGTTGTTAGCAATTACGCCCAAAAAGCAGGCAAAACTATGGCAGGCTGCCCAGCTATTTCTGGCAGAACAACCTGAGTTGGCAGAGTTGCCCTGTCGATTTGATGTGGCACTGGTGAGCTATGGGCGATCGCCCATTCCCATTTTCAAGCAAGCTAACTCGACTGCTGCTGAAGATTCAACCATTACAATTCCACAGCAGACCAGTCCAATCATCTCCAGACCTGTCAAATTGGGACAACCCCTGGTTGTATCAGGCTATCGACTTATCCTCCAGCAGTACATTCAATCTGCCTTTGATTGAAGCCCATTACCAGCAACCCCTACCGCTCTAACCATGCCCGCATTTTGCCCGGATTCAGCAAACCGTAGGGATCGACCATTTCCTTAAACTTAAGCTGCACTGGATCAATGGTTTTCCTGCCACCATCCTCCAAAACGTAGGTATGCGGATTGGCAATAAACGCACCCTGCTCCTCGTGATATTGAATAATTTCTTGAAGCCGTTCAGCAGTGGAATAGCGAATAATTTGCAGTGCCGCCGGAAGCACGGAGCCATTCACCCGGATGAATTCTAGATGCATCATTGCTTCGTCGCCAAAGTGGTGATACATCTGCTCTACCAGTTTGAGCTGCTTATCTGGCGGAAACAGCGTTTGCAAATAGGTGAGAGACGGGTCAACGCTACGAGCGTGGAGGGTGGTGTGATTCCAGGAATATTCCACCAGCGTCACCCCTTTGCTGGCATCCTTGGCGGCTTTCTCATAACAGAATGCACCACCATACTCCCGCACTAGTCCAGTCAGGGGTTCCCGGCAGGATTCTGAGACGACTAGCAGGGCACAGTGGCTATTTTCGGGAATATGGCTCCGCAGCGCAGCAAAGTAGTTAGGAATTGGGGCAGCACAAATGCAGATTAATTTTTTAATGATGCCGTCTGAGTCGCCTAGCGCCTGACCGAATCGGGCCGCGCTCATAAAATCGGAGAAGCTGACGATGTATTCTGCCCAGGGATAAGCCGGACCAAGGGGAATTTCTAGCTCGGTAATAATGCCGTTGGTACCATAGGCATGGTTCACTTTCTGTACATCGTCGCCGCGTAGCTCGATCACACGAGGCTGGTCTTCCATTGTTACGACCCGAACGGCGTGCAGGTTGCCGCGATCGCGCAGTTGCCCATAGGTGATCGAGCCGATGCCACCACTACCACCCCCAATAAAGCCCCCAATTGTCGCAGTCCGATAAGTGGAAGGGGTCATACGAATTTCCCAGCCGGTTTCCCGTGCCTGTTTGTCAAGTGCGGCTAGTTTTACGCCAGGTTCAACGCAGGCGAGTCCAGGTTTTAGCCAGCGAACCGCCTGCATTCGGCTCAGATCAAGAATTACGCCGCCTTCTAAGGGGACGCACTGCCCATAGTTTCCGGTGCCTGCTCCACGAACCGTCAACGGTAGTTTGAATTTCACGCAAACCTCCGCCACGCGCAGCACTTCGGCTTCGTTAACAGGGCGAACCACTAGGTCGGCAACTTTACCCGTCAACTGCGCCTGCAACACTGGGCTAAAGCTGTAGTAGTCTTGCGAGAGTTTGGCTACTTGAGTCGGTTCTCGAATTATTTCAATGCCGCTGAGGGCACTGGTTAATGCATCCCAATCAAGCGATCGCCCTGTTGCAGCCGTTGCAGTCATCTCGCTAGCCTCCTGTATACAAAGTCAAGTTAAATTAAGTGTCCCGTCATTTCACCAGCAAGTCATCCAGTTCGGCGTAGTCAGGAAGAGCGGTATCGATCGCCTTTCCCTGTCGTAACACGACTCGATCATGCTGCGATCGCGACAGCAATTCACTAAAGTAACGCCCTCTAAAGAAAATCAAATCGGCGGGCAACCCAGTTCCGATCCGCCCAATGGTTGGAAAACCCATTAGGTCTGCGGGTGTGGTCGTTACCGCTGTACACCAGTCTCCATAGGCTGCATTAAAATGAGCAATCTTGGCAGACTGGGTAAACACCTCCAGCACATCGTGATCCCCAAAAGCGTGAAATGGGTCGCGGCAGTTATCACTGGCAACCGCTGTGGGTACGCCAGAGTGCTTTAGCTCATGCAGTAGCGTTACCCCTCGCCAGCGTGGAGTACGACTGGGAAACTTGGAGTTAAATGCAAGCTGCTGCTCTAGCGGGGCATACAGGAAATGCTGAGAAGTTTGCTGGTTGCGGTCTTGCAGGTAAAGGTTACACATCGGCAAGCTAACGATTCCGATTCGCGCCTGCTTGACTAGATCAATCGTTTTCTGAACTTCCTTGGCAGGTTGCACCGAGAGGCTACAACAGTGACCACAAACTACCTGCCCGGTGAATTCGTGGCGCAGGGTTGCCGCTGCAATGTGGCGCAGGGTAATGTCGGCGGGGTTGCCGCTTTCATCGGTGTGAAAGTCGAGGTTGAGCTGGCGATCGCCCGCTAACTCAAAAACCCGATCGATCTGCCGCTCTAAATCTTCGTTCATCAGCGGCAAACCGCCCAAACAGCCTCCCGCTTCAGCGATCTGGTCAGCCAATACTTCTCCCTCTGCGCCCATGAAATAGTCCAACGGCACCAGGGAAACAGCCTGAAGTTCTAGCCGACCTTGCCATTCCGCTTTTAGTGCTTTGAAGACCTCCAGACTGATTTTCGCCTGTCCATTAGCAGAGTCGATGTGAGTCCGCAGGGCACGAGTGCCGTGAGCATAGCTGCACTTTAGCCCAAACTCCATACGGCGATAGACATCCTCGGCATCCCAGTGTTTCTCGCGATCGCTACTTACTAGAGCTAAGGCGCTATCAAACGTGCCTGCCAGGTTGGGCGATCGCCCCCAGGTATGGCCTTTATCCAAATGCGTGTGCAAATCCACAAAGCAGGGCCAGACCATTCCTCGCTGCAAATCGACTGAGGGAATTTCATCTGGAACGGTTGCAGATTGTTGTAACGAATGAATTATTCCGTCCCGAATCTCAATATCTAGCAGCAGCAGCGGCTCAATTGGATTCAGTAATTCCGATTCGCCAAGCGTTTCCCCATCGGCTAGCTGAATCAGGGTAGATGGAACATGGGCATTCTTCAGCCAGTAATGGGACGCTCCAGGAATCTTCATCGCAGGTAGATGCTCAATTTTCTCGTCGAACAGCGCTTTCGTGCCACTTGCCAAGCAAAAAGTCAGAAAGCAGCGTCAGCAGCACAAAGATGAGCACGCCCAACCCAGTAGTCATCAGTAGGGCAGCAAACATCCGGGGAATCTGTAGATTGTAGCTGGAAATCAGGATTTGGTAGGCGATCCCCGATTTGGTACCGCCCGTTCCGGCAACGAATTCTGCCACCACTGCGCCGATCAGAGCCAGCCCGCCGCTGATTCGCAATCCACCCAAAAAGTAGGGCATAGCGCTGGGCAAGCGCAGATGCAGCAACGTCTGCCAGCGGGAAGCTTTGTAAAGCTGGAACAGGTTGATCAGGTTGTGGTCAGCGCTATTCAACCCCAGGGTCGTATTGGCGATGATGGGGAACAGCGCCACAATCCAAGCGCAAATTACCAGTGCCACAAAGGTGCTGTTGTCTCCCGGTACAACCTGCCTGACCCAAATAATGATCAGTGGGGCGATCGCCACCACCGGGGTCGTTTGCAAAATCACCGCGTAGGGAAAGAAGCTGCGCTCAATCCACTTGCTCTGGGTAAACAGAACTGACACCAACAGTCCAGAAATCACCGCTACAACGAAAGCAGCCAAGGTAATTTGAAACGTGATCACTAACGACGGAAACAGCGTTCCCCATTCGCTAATTAGCGTTTGCAGCACCAGCAGTGGGCCTGGGAGCAGGTAAGGCTGAACGCCACTCATTCGCACCGCAATTTCCCAGAATGCCAGCACCAAAAAGCCCACCCCTACCGGAGCCAGCAAATCGGGCGAAAGCAATTGCCGCATCCCTGACAACCCCGCAGTTCCCAGTTTGCCAATCGGTTTAGCCGCAAGGGCAGGGATCGATCCATTGGGGCGATCGCTCCCTGCCGTGAAGTTGATGCGGCCCATCAACAAATTTTGCAGTTCCAGAATTAGGGCAGTCAGTTGGCGCAGCAGCATGGAGGAAGGAGAAAGGGGGACGGAAGAAGGATGAAGGATAGTTAGCAGGTAAGGGGTTAAGACAGTCTTCCTGCTTGCGGTCTACTATCTACCACTAGACATATTCTGCAGCTCGTCGGTCAGGGTTGGCGATCGCCACATCTTGCCCACTCGCAGCCTGGGAAAGGGCAGAAGAAATCTGGCGGCAGTATTCACCGTAGAGGGGGGAGAGGCGAAACTCTTCGGTGCGGGGATAGGGAGCGGCGATCGGCACATCTGCCACAACTCGCCCTGGACGTGCTGCCATCACGATTACCCGATTCGACAGGTAAACTGCCTCATAAATGTTGTGGGTGACAAATATCACCGTCCATTGCTTTTGGCTCCACAGAGCGAGCAAGTCACTGTTGAGCCTGCTGCGAGTCATCTCATCCAGCGCCCCAAACGGCTCATCCATCAGCAATACTTCTGGCTTTGTCACCAGGGCACGGGCGATCGATACCCGCATCTTCATCCCACCTGACAGTTCACGCGGGTAACACTTCTCAAAGCCAGTTAGGTCAACCAATTCCAGCGCTTCAGCTACAGCCGTCCTAGATGCAGAATAGGAAACCCCCGCCAGTTTCAAGGGCAATCGCACATTGTCTTGCACCGTTGCCCAGGGCATTAGAGCAGCTTCCTGAAACACAAACGCAAGCTGGCGCTGGGAATGACCACTACTCCATTCGATCTGTCCCGAACTCATCTTGCCTAAACCTGCAATCATTCGCAGTACAGTACTTTTACCGCAGCCAGACGGTCCAACCAGGCTGATAAACTGTCCTTCCTCAATCGCCAAATTGAGGTGCTGTAGCGCCACCGTGCCATTGGAATAGACCTTGGTGATGTCGCTGAGCGTAATGGCAGGATGAGTCATTAGCGTTTATGCAAATAAAGTGCAGTGTGCGTGTACCAACCCAAATAGCCTTAAGCCTGATAAGCTTCTGCGCCTTTGTTGACAAAGTCCAGTGTGTAAGCCTGCTTGTAATCCGTATTAGGGTCAAACACGCCTGCCTCTGCCATCGTGTCAAAGAAAGACTTCCAGCGCCCATCGGTCATTGCGCCAATGCCTTGCGTTTCTGCCTCACCAGAAATGGCAATGCCGTATTCCTGCATTTTTTCGATGCCGTAGGCAATTTGTTCGTCGGTCATTTCAGGGTTAGCTTGCTTGATTAGCTCATTTCCCGGAGCCGGATCTTCAAAGTAGCTATACCAGCCCTTGATCGACGCATCAACAAATCGCTGCACTAGATCTGGGTCAGATTCAACCAATTCTCGCCGCGTTTCGATCGTGGTGGAATAAGGATCGTAGCCGTAATCTGCTAGTAGGAATACGACTGGCTCAAAGCCGCCCTCCTTTGAGATCGCCAGCGGTTCAGAACTGAGGTAACCCTGCTGAGCCGCTTGCTTGTCTGCTAAGAATGGACCGGGGTTGAAGTTATAGGGACGCTTTTGGTCTTCGGTGAAGCCGTAGCGTGCAACCAGGAACGGCCAGTAGGTGGTGTTTGCTGCTGCCGAAACAAAGACAGGTCTGCCCTTTAAATCTTCTAGCGATTCGGCTCCCGTGGCGGGGTGAGCAATCAGGATTTGCGGGTCTTTTTGGAACATCGCCGCTACCGTGACCTTGGGGATGTCTTCCTCGATCGCCTTGATCGCATCTGCCGTATAGCCCATGAAGAAATCGACTGCACCGCCCATCAATAGCTGCGTGCCGTTGACTTGGGGACCGCCCATTTGAATGGTCACATCCAGACCATGCTCCTCATAAATGCCCGCAGCAACCGCCTGATAGAAGCCGCCGTGCTCTGCC
Organism: Leptolyngbya sp. FACHB-671; assembly: GCF_014695745.1. NCBI lineage: Bacteria > Bacillati > Cyanobacteriota > Cyanophyceae > Leptolyngbyales > Leptolyngbyaceae > Leptolyngbya > Leptolyngbya sp. FACHB-671. The sequence goes on from NZ_JACJOV010000107.1 coordinate 36,574, forward strand.
TGAGCATACCAGTTGGTGCCGTAGGTGACGGACGTCAATTCACCGCTAGGAGAAGGGCTGGCAGCGGCGGAAGATTCTGCTGCTTCCTCCTCTTCAGCGGCGGGCTGATTGCCAGTACAGGAAGCAACCACGCCTGCCCCCACTGCCATTGCTCCATATTGAATAAATTTACGCCGGTTGATCCCCCGGTTGATCCCATAAATTCCAGGCTTTGGATAGCGCAGTCGGCTCATGCAAGTCTCCTTTGAGTTGGAAATGAGATCCCTCGCTCTGAAGCTACTAAAACAAACAGACCAGAGGGAAACTGTATTTTTAGATACGGGTCTTTCAGATACGGGCGATCGCCCAAACGCTTCTCAGACTGAACGGATTGCAGGTTGCTGTTCCACCCAACGAATCACCTGTTCACCCAGTCGCACATTGTTGAGCCGATCGACTTCGCGGATTCCGGTTGGGCTAGTGACATTTACTTCAGTTAGGTAGCCCCCAATCACATCAATTCCCACAAAGATTAAGCCATCTCGCCGCAACGTAGGGGCTAAGAGGCTACAAATTTGGCGATCGCGCTCAGTAACCTCTGCCGCAGCCACCCGTCCGCCCACTGCCATGTTGCCGCGAAACTCACTGCCCGTCGGAATCCGATTCACGGCACCAATGGGCTCACCGTTTAGCAGAATCACCCGTTTGTCACCGTCTTTGGCTTCTGGCAAAAACGTTTGCACCATGATCGGGTACTGGTTTTGGGTGCTGATTTCGACCAGAGAATTGAAGTTGCGATCGCCTGGTTCGATCAGCAAAATTCCCTCGCCGCCTTTACCACCCAGCGGTTTAATTACCGCCGCACCCTGTTGCTCAATAAACTGCCGGATCACCCGCTTATCTTGACTCACGATCGTCTTAGGGATCACATCAGCAAACTGAAGCGCATACATTTTTTCATTCGCCAGGCGCAGTCCAGCAGGCGAATTAACCACCAGCGTTTTTGCCGGATTCACATAGTCCAGAATGTAGGTGGCGTAGAGGTAGGGCACATTCACGGGCGGGTCAGTTCGCATGAACACGGCGTCCATTTCCTCTAGGCAGAGGAGGGTGCGATCGCCAAGCTGATACCAGTTTGACTCCACTACCCAGTGTCCATCGACCAACTGCGCCGGAGTGATCTGCACTTGCTGTAGCTCAGCCCAGGCCTTGCCACCCGTCACGCTGAGCAATCTTGCCTCCGTCACCCAAACCTCATGACCCAGCGTTTGTGCTGCCTCCATGAGCGCCACGCTGGTGTCGTGACCAGGATCAAGCTTTTGAATCGGGTCAATAATAAACGCAAATTTCACGCAGCCACTCTCCAGCGATGCACTTGGGCAACTCTACATTAAACCGCAAAGCAGCTATGTCCAAAGCAGCTATGTCCAAGTTCTTATGCGGCTAGCAGATCATCTAGCTTGCCACGAGAGTTGAGTGCATACAGGTCATCGCAGCCGCCAATGTGCTGATCGTTGATAAAGATTTGGGGCAAGGAACGTCTACCGTGAGCCCGTTCAGCCATTACTGCTCGCGCCTGTTCATCACCATCAATGGGGTATTCGGTAAACTCAATTCCCTTCTTATTCAGCAGTGCTTTAGCTCGAATGCAGAAAGGACAAGAAGCCCAAGTGTAAATTTCAACGTTGGCAGTCATAATTCACATTTAAATCACACATACTCCAATCTTAATGGTGTATTAGGAATTGAGGATTAGAGATTAAGGTTTGGAGAGTGGAAATTGAGGGTTGGGAGTGAGAAATGGAGGTTAATTTTCAAAGATTCCTGGAATTCCATCTATCCTTCACCTGCTTACCCTGCCCGAATTGCCCAAAAATCTTGAACAAAATGGATTGCGGTCACGAGCCAGCTTTTGGTCGATTGCCAAACGATGCGCCCATGAGGATCGATATAGTAATCGACGCTGTCATGGTTTACTAGGGCTAGCCCGCCATCAAAGTTTTCTGCAAAGCCGTCAAACTGGGGGGCGATCGCAAAGTCTCCTGAACGGTTGATATATCCCCACTCAGACTGTTTAGGATCCAAGCTCACCGCTGCTAACCCTTCAGAAAAATCTTTGACACCGGAAAACTGAGGCTGAATCACAAATTCTCCCTGCTGATTCATGTATCCCCATTTGTCGCCGACCTGCACGGCCACCAGCCCCTCAGAAAAAGGTCTAAAGTTGCTGAACTGTGGCTCGATGATAAATTTTCCGCTCTGGTCGATATAGCCCCACTTACCATTCACCTGCACTGCCATAAACCCTTCAGAGGCGTAGCTGTACCCCTCATACTGGTCAATCTCAACCTGCGGTGCGGGGACAAAATCTCTTTCGCGCGCTTCTGCTTCTCGCTGCGGATTGCGAACTTCTCTACCAGAACGGCGATCGACAAAGGTGCTGGGTACTTTCCAGGTGGCGTTGCGGCTGCCATCCTCGTAAGAAACCTGTCCGGCGACCTCAGCCACTAGCTGCCCTGATGCGTCAATGTAGGTAAACTGACCGTCTTTTTCAACAAACGCGATGCCGCCAACAAAATGCTCTGCGTAATCGTATTGAGGCTGGATGACAAATTCCCCGGTGCGGTCAATGTAGCCCCATTTGCCATTTGCAGCAGCCAGAGATAATCCTTCAGAAAATCCACAGGCTTCGTCAAACTGAGGCTCAATGACGGTGTACCCGCTGCGATTGATAAAACCGACCTGGTTGTTTTGGCGAACGGGATAGAGCCCACTTTCATCCGCTAGGTTGGTGGTTTCGTAGCAGGTTGGACTGGCGATCGGCGGTAGTGTCCCTCTACATCCAGTAACGATCAGGCTAACAAAAATCAGGCAAAGCAGAGCCGTTTGCTGCATCGCTCATCTCCCGTGTTGCTCTGTTCTGGCAGGTGAATCCTCTAACCCAAGAGTCTAACTCTTTAGAGCGATTTCCTCATCGCCCAATTTGGTCAGATAGGAGGAAGTGCGGCTAGGAGTTGGGTATCAAAGGCTAGTAAGGGAGAGCTATTGAGAAAAATTATTCTAAAGAAAAATTTATTTTAGGGTTATCTGGGACCGAAGTTGAAGCGATCGGGAGATGCACAACCGCTGCTTACTCCGGAGGGGCTGCCTGTTGGGACTCGCCAGACCGTTCCAGACTCGTTGCACTGAACCAGAACAACAGCATTGCCTTCGGGCAAAATCAGGTCGCCTGCAAAGAGGTCTGTGTTGACATCAACGAGTTGGTAATCCTGAGCATTAACTCTTTTGCGGGCCACTCGACCGTTGTTAACATCAACGATGCGGGCGATCGCCTCTGAACGCTCGGACGATCGGAAGATTGAGGTGGATTGCTGTGCAGTAGCCAGATCATAAGCAATTCCGTAGCCTAACCCCGCCAGTGCTAAGCCCAAAACAACAAAAGTGAAACTTTCACGCCGCATGACCTGTTTTACCTAGTTTCCAATTTAGCTTGGTGACTGCTACTTGCTTCAAAATGCAAAAATGACCCTCGTGTAGTACGGGATCGATATCCTTCCAATTTAGACTGTGCAACCCCTAATTTGGTGCGATCGCTGACAGTTCTTATCGCGGCAACACTACCCGTTGCGGCGTTAAAGGCGATCGCTCAAGCACCCAATTAAACTAACTAATTTAAGAATTAGACCCTGAGTATATAAAAGCGCAATTCTCATACTGAATGCATCCTTCATGTTGTGTAGATGCTGCAGCAAACTATCAAGTTCCATTCCTTTGAATCTCTTAAGAACCTCCTTAACCTTGAATTTAAACTGTGACAGGACTTACGCAGATGTACTAAATGTGGTGGTCAGCTTAGCCCAATTTCATAGCAAGAGTGGGTGATTTGAGTTGCCCAATCAAATAGTGGGATAACAGTCTGCTCTTGAGT
>NZ_JACJOV010000108.1:0-24412 GCF_014695745.1 Leptolyngbya sp. FACHB-671
GTTAGCTTCTCGTTGTCTTACTCTTTCAGCCATGCCAGACACCATTCGTGGACACACACTTTTTCATTGGTGGAAGGAGGAATAAATTAGTGTCACTCTACCATCCGGATTCCGTATAAGTCCTAAAAAGACCCGGTTTTATTGGCTTGCAGGAAGGGATTGGGCGATCGCATTTTCCTGCCAACTGGTTTGAGTTGTTGAAGTTTGGCGTTCTAGAATGCGATCGAGTTTTGAAGATACTGAATTCATTAGATAGTTAGATAAATCATCCAAAACCATCATGGCTTGAGTAGGTGTGCTGGCTACATGCCAGTAATCCTTGACTTCAAAGACCTTTCCTTGCTGTACTGCATTGAGCTGTAACCATAGTCACTAAATTGATAATGCCGCCTGGCTCAAGTGCACCATACAACACCGATGCGGGACCCTTTAAAATTTCAACCCGCTCCAAATTTTCTGTTTCAACTAGGGGCGAAAAAACATTGGGCACCTGAATTCCATTGCGAAATATTTGACCCGTTGCCGTAAACCCTCGAATGTTGAACTGATCCAGCGCATCACCAAATCCGCCTTCTTCTCCAATCCCGCTCACGTTACGAAAAATATCAGGTAATCGTAGTGCGTTCTGCTCTTGAATCACCTGCTGTGGAACTACCTGAATCGAACCAGGAACTTCTAGAATAGGCGTATCAGTCCGGGTTGCGGTCGTGGAATTATCCACAATGTACCCTTCCTCTTGCTCATCCGTTACTACTACTTGAATAGCGTCCTCTTCGGTTGCCTCAATGCTTTGGGCATTTGAAGTGATACTTAATATTAAATTTTGGTCTACTGCGTTGATGGAGACTGTCGGAGGTGCATCTGCTCCAGTAATGGCTACTCGTACGCGGTTATTAGGTAAGTTTGTTGCACTGATTAGCGCAATTCCCTCTGCCGGATTAGACTGTTGAAACTCATCTGCATCAGGTAGAGATAACACCGCATCAGGGATATTGATGATCAATGCATTTCCGATAACGGACGTAGACGGTGTTGGCTGCGTTCCGGTTATTTCCAGGGTTACTTCGAGTCCAAAATCCGACGGATTCACCTGTATTTCAATAATTTCAACAGTGGAGGACTGAGCAATTTGGGTAATCCACTCATCAACAGTTGTTGCAGAAGGTTCTAACTCACTGATTTGAGGAATGCTGCTGGTTGCACCTACCTGTTCTAAAGAATTGGTGCCTCCAGAATTTTCAACTTCTAAATCTTCTGAATTGACTTCTGCCCATGCCGATTGGACACAGCAAACTGACAGCACCGTTGCCACAAAAATCGATCGCTGTAATTGATTCATCATGCCTCCACACGCCAACACCAGGGAAAGGAACTCAAACCAGAAGAACCAGGCGATTCCCTTACTTCGTTTTGCATTTGCTTATCTGCAAATAATTCTCAAATAGCTTACAGGTAAGATTGAACGTGTGAGCGATCGCTTTGATCAACAGCGGGAATTTTTTGATCACTAACAGGAATTTTTAACCTATCTGCTGCTTAGCAACAAGCGAATAGGCTTTAGGATTAGTGCCAAATTTTTTGCGAAAGGCAGCCGCAAAATAGCCTCGGTTAGCAAACCCCACTTCACGGGCAACTTCACTCACGTTCAAGCTTCCAGCTTCCAGCAATGCTCTGGCTCGTTCCATGCAGTAGTGGTGTAAGCAGCCAAAGACAGTAGTGCCAAAAATGGTGCGGAAGCCTTGCTTCAGCGTGAACTCATTTAACCCGACTTGACGAGCTAAGCCTTTAAGTGAGGGTGGATTATTGAGGTGTTGCGACAGAATTTTCCTGGCATGGTGAAGTCGATCAATATCATCGGGCTTAAAGGACGGTTGAGGCGGGTTTTGGAGCGGATGCAGCATTTGTTCTAGATGGAGGGACACTAGTTCCCAAACTTTGCTCTCCAAGTAAATCTGCCGGGTCATATCTGTGTAAGGGCAGTTGAGAACTTGCTGCACGACAGCTCGCATTGCCATCGTCGGAGTTGCCTCATGGGTATAGCGGTCTTGTTTCAAGGGGTTCACCAATTCCCTCAGCGGGGGTGCATGTTCGAGACGATCGCCCATCCACAACCGAAACAACTCTGCCTCCAGATGAAAACTCACGTCGAGAACCTGCCAACCCGAAACATTTTCATGGATGCTGCTTTCAGCCAAACCACCTCCCGAAAAGAAGTAATGCTCTGAAAAACAAGACTGTTGAGGATGCTCTTGAACAACCGTAAATTCATATTCCAGCGGGTGCTCACGTTCAGGCACCTCAACAATCAAATCCTGGTGAAGTTGGTAGTCGGCGATTGCTAAAACTAACCCCTCACGCAGCCGAATTTCTCGAATAGAACCGTGCCCCAACTGGGCTGGATAGTGCCAGGTAATGTCAGCCGAATCGGGGGTAGATGCAGTTTGCTCATCGGCTATATTCTTCTGAACCAAATTCCAGTAGTCACTTTGAGAAAGGGCGATCGCCATTGTTTCTAGGTAAGTGAGAAAGGGAAAACGAGCTTACACCAAGAAGCCTATCATTAATGAAAAATCTTCCCAATACTTATGCCGTTTCTAGGGGTTATTGTAATGATAAATGTGTGAATACACAGGGACCTATACGGTTTGCCCCATTACCATTTCTGTCTCATCTAACGTGGCTTCCCTTAGCAACGTTTCGCGCTCTCTAATGGTTCGTTGCTTCTGTAGGGTAGATTGAGCTGAGCAAGAAGCAAGAGCGATCGCCACAATCACCTAAGCAAAACACAGATGATGTTTCAACCCCATTAACATTCACCTCATTACTCTGATGCAGCGTTGATCCTTCAAGCACAGTGGGAATTCCTGTAGACTCAAACAGTAGTTAACCTTTGAATTCAGGGCATAGCGACTTATGGGAGGATCGGCAATGGAGTGGATGGTCGCGCAACAAAATCCGTTAAGCAACAGCCCTGTTGAAAGCGATCAAGCGGCAGGCAGCATTCCTGAACTGGTCATTATTCTGATTATTTTGCTTATGATCGCAACGGTGGTTGCCCTGGTGACTCAGCGGTTGCGAATTCCCTATGTAACAGGGTTAGTTCTGGCAGGGTTACCCATTACAGAGGTTCTCTCGCATCGGATTGGGTTAGACCCCTCTCTAGTTCTCAATCTTTTCCTGCCAATTTTGATTTTTGAAGCGGCAATCAATACCGATGTCAGCCGTCTCCGCAGTACCTTCAAACCGATCGCCCTTTTAGCAGGACCAGGATCAATCTTGTCTTCGGCAATCATTGCAGCGATCGTGAAGTATGGTTTGGGGCTGGGCTGGATTCCTGCGCTGCTGATCGGAGTGATTCTAGCAAATACCGATACAGTTTCGATGATTGCAGTCTTTAAGGAAATCCGTGTGCCTTCTCGACTATCCACCATTGTCGAGGGAGAAACCCTGTTTAATGATGCAGCTGCTCTAATTTCTTTCAATTTAATTTTAGTTATTTATACAACAGGTTCGCTCACGGCTGTGCAAGGTGTGAAGGAACTGCTTGTTGTTTCTTTGGGCGGGGGACTAGTGGGTGCCATTTTAGGCTACTTGAGCCTACCCATATTTGTTCGCTTGAATGACCCGTTAAGTAGTCTCTTGCTGACGGTCGCTCTAGCATTGGGAACCTTTCAGATCGGGCAATTTTTGGGCGTATCGGGTGCGGTGGCTGTAGTCATCGCGGGACTGGTTTTCGGCAGTCTGGGACTACCTCGCAGTTCCTCTGCATCTGATCGCATTACTCTGCTGAGCTTTTGGGAATATGCAGGTTTTGGAGTCAACACATTTATTTTTCTGCTGATTGGTATCGAGATCAATCCAGCCACACTCTGGAGAATTTTGCCATCGATTCTACTTGTGATTTTGGCATACCAACTGGGACGGATTCTCTCAGTTTATTTACTGCTAGCAGGACTGCGAAGATTTGATCGTCCTATTCCACTACGATGGCAGCACGTTCTAGTCTTAGGGAATATCAAAGGTTCTCTTTCAATGGCGCTAGCCGTTGCGATTCCCCTCACTTTAACTGGACGAGATCTCATTATTGAATTGGTGTTTGGTGCCGTTTTATTTTCTCTAGTGATACAAGGATTAGTCATACCCTGGATAATCAAACGCCTTAACATTAGCCATGCTTCTGAGATAATGCAGGAGATGGGAAAGTTGCAGATCCAGTTGATCGCGGCTAAAGCAGCTCAAGATGAATTGGATAGTTTACTAAAATCAGGTGTGCTACCCAAGGCAGTTTACGAGGAACTGTGGGCATCTTATCAAGCGCGAGTGGCACAATCAGAACGAGTGCTGCGAGATTTTCATAATCAGCATCGAGCAGGTGAATTGCAGAGCGATCGCAGCGGGCTAGATGCAGTTCGACGACGACTGCTTCTTGCAGAAAAAGGAGCCGTGAGCGATGCGCTCCGCAAACGCATTGTCCCAGAAGATCTAGTACAGCCTTATGTCAAGGATTTGGATGAGAAACTTCTATCGTTGGAAGATGACTAGCGTAAATGCCTAGGTAATTGATCATCAGGTGGACTAGCTCTAGGCGGGTAACAACCAGAATCGTTGAGCCAGCTTCAAGCACCGTATTACCATTGAGAATCTCCAGGTTAGCGCAGGCAGGCATTGATACTTATTACTATAATGCTATTAAGAGCGGATACAGGGAGCCAATGGTAAAAATTGAGTATCTACCTAGTCAATATAGTCTCGGATCATATCCGGAGTTTCTAGATTATTTGAAGTGATTGGGCGAGCGCCATCCACTGGAAGCGTTTTGAGAACTTGAACTTCGTTTGTTTCAATCGGTCGTCTGCCATCTTCGTGGACAAATTCTTTCACATCAAAATTGCTAGGAGTAATTGGGCGATTACCATCAATCCCCAAAGTTTTATCAGTCTCTATTGGACTAGCCGCAATTGGACGGCTGCCATCCACTTCGAGGGTGTCACGTACATCAAGGTCATCAGAAACGATCGGACGATTGCCATCTACTGGTAAAACGTTCTGTACCTGAAGATCGCTGCCATCAATTGGGCGATTGCCATCAATTCTAAGCATTTTCGCGTTTTGCTGATCTTCCCCTAAAGGAGTGATAGCGCTGTCATCCGGATGCTTCTGCTGTGTACTCATCGTTTAGGCTCCTGATCTTCATAGCATTTCTCTATTTTTAACGAGTTGATTGAGCATCGAACAACTGTCTAAGGGTCGGTCCTAGGCTATTTCACGCACGAGGAGATCTACTATAGCGATTGCATCTTTCCTTCAAGGTTCCGGCAAGGGTGGAACTCTAACTAGCAAGCGCGATCGCAACTCTCCTGGCATTTTGGGCGGTTTCACATATCCGTCAGCGCTATTCTGGTAGAGTTCGCTAAACTGCTGCAATTCAGATACAAACTCGGCATGGTGCAGATCAACAAAGTGATAGGTGTATTTGCCAGGACAGGCAAAAGTAACAGAGCAAGGGCGATCGCACGTCCATAAACACCCTACTGATTGCACATTCAGTTCGGTCAGATTCAATTCCTGTAACTGTTTAAGTAACAAAACTCCCTCTGTAATGGTGTCGTCGGTGACATCATCATGGGCGATCGTCGCACTACATGTTCTACAAACAAACAGCGTATGTTTTGTCATGGTTAGGGTGCTTCAATGAGGTACTTAAACAGGTCATCAACGATCGCATTGGCGGCTAGAGGTCCACTGCCAATCCAATAGCTTGGAACGAGATACACTTTGTTGTTTTGCACAACATTAAGTGTTTTCCAGAGGGAATCATTCTGCAACTCCTCTAGCTTTTTCTGGGCTTCCTGATTTGCCTCAGCCTCATTTTCTGCCGTCCAAACAAACAAGACATCTCCATCTGCCTGACTCAACAACTCGCGGCTAATCGCCTGTTGAATTGGGTTGTTGGCAGAGCGTTGAGCTTCATCTGCACCCAAGTCTTGAGCAGGGGGACGGGCTAGCCCAGCATCTTGCAAAACAGTGCCAGGAAAGGAATCTCGCAGGTAAAGATTGATGCTGTTGGGATAAATTCTGATAACAGAAACTTTGGGTTGGCGATCGCCCATTGCAGCTTTAAACTCCTCCAACCTTTTAGAGTAGTCTGCCATTACCTTCTGGGCGACATCTCCTCGTCCCAACGCTTCACTCACAGTTTGAAAAAACTCTTTCCACTGACCGCTATGCTCAAATTTGAACAGAACGGTTGGCGCTATTTGTGATGTTTGAGCATAAATCGTTTGGTAAGAATCTACGCCCACGATCAGATCGGGATTGAGTTCAATCACTTTCTCCAAATTGGGTTCCCCGAATTGACCAATGTTCTCAACGTTATTCAGTTGATTGCCTAAGTGGGATGAAAGGTTAGAGAAAACGGTCGCAGTGGGTTTAAGGTCCACTGCGATCGCAGCTTCAAAGGTGACAGAGTCTAGCGTGACTAATCGCTCAAATGAATTGGGTACACAGGTTATCCCAGCTACATGTTCTACTGAAGTGCAGTTTTCTGTGATTGCTCCCGACCTGTCGGTTGAAGAACCTCCCTGGCAAGCAGCTACTAATCCTAGCGTTAGCAGCACCAGCACCAGCATTCTCCAACGTCTCCACTTAGGCATCATTTCTACCATTAGAACTCTACTGTGATTGTCCCCAATACGGTTAAAGGCGCACCCGGGTTAACTCCTAATCGAGAGTCAAAGTTTGCCGATGTGAAGTACTCAATGTCAAACAGATTTTCAATGTTTAACTGAGCACGCCAGTTATTCCGCCGATAAAACACAGCAGCATCCGTTCGGAAAAAGCTGGGAATGGTGAAAGTATTGTCTAAATCACCGAAGCGATCGCTCAGATACAGAAACCCTAGACCAAATCCTAGTCCTTCTAAATCACCTTGCTGAATTTCGTAGGTTGTCCATAGGCTGAACTGATGATCAGGAACGTTAGCCAAATTATTACCCACTGTAGGGCGGGTATCCTGACTCACATAAGCATCCAGGTAAGTGTAGGCAGCCGTAATATCCCAACCTGATGAGATTTCTCCGCCCAAGCCCAGTTCAATACCGCGACTAGCGACTTCGCCTGTTTGAAGCGAGAAATCAGGATCGTCGGGATCAGGATTACTAACATTTTGTCGGCGAATATCAAAAGCAGCCAGGGTTAGACTCAGTTGGTCTGGCAAATCGGCTTTCATTCCCACTTCAAACTGTCGCCCTGTTTCTGGCTCAAAGGTTGAAGCATCCGCATTGCGGCTAGCTCCAAAGGAGGGATTAAACGAGCGAGTGTAAGAAGCATAGAGCGAGATCGACTCAACCGGTTGATAAACGATGCCAAATCGAGGGCTAAACTCACTATCGGTTTGCTCAAATTCTGATCTAGGTTCATCTAGATTTTGAGTGGTGCGAAATTGGTCAGCAGAATCATAGCGAACGCCTGCCAGTAGATTTAGGTTAGGCAGAAGTTCAACCTGGTCTTGCAGATAAACGCTGATCGTATCGATGTTGTCATCTCGGAAAAACTCGGGCTTAATATCGTAAGGATCTCTGGTGTAAACCGGATCAAATACATTAATCGGTGTGTAGAGATTGCTGAATTGAAACTCTGGAGCTTCTGCATCATGGCGATATTCAACTCCTGCTAGTACCTGATGCTCGATCGAACCTGTGTTGAACTCGGCGATCGCCTCAGCGTTGGTGAAGAATCGTCGATATGAGCCACCCGCAAAGTATTCGAGGCGAGAAAGTTCTCCAGTCGCCTCATCGAATGAGTCAAAGGATGGGTAATATCGTTCTGGTTCGTACTGCAAATATTGCAGCGTGTGTCTTACAGAGAGTGCGTCATTGAATTGGTGATTGAGCCTGTAGCCCAGACTAAACTGCTCTTGCTCAAACTCACCAAAGTCTTCACCAAAGAAGCGATCGCGTGGAACGTCCAGAATCCCATTGCCAAATGCGGGAATCCCTTCATCAACTGTCTCCTGATTTCTAACGTATTGACCATACAAATCAAGAGAAGTATTTTCCTCAATATCCCACGTGAGAATAGGAGAAATAACTAATCTTTCTCCATCGACAAAACCGCGAAAACTGCCGTAGTTCTCATAGCCTAAATTTAGCCGATATCGAACAGTGCTCGCCTCATTCAAAGGTCCGGAGAAATCTAGAGCGCCGCGATAAGTGTCAAAACTACCTGCGGTGAATGAGGCTGAGTAAAACGGCTCACTTAAGGGTCTCTTAGAAACCAGGTTGATGATACCGCCCGGTTCTCCTTGACCAAACAGCACAGAAGCCGGACCTCTCAAAACTTCAACCCGTTCTAGATCAATTGTGCTGGACGGGGCTAGTGAAAAAGTAGCAATGCCATCTCGAAAGATGCCGTTGTCAGATGGAAAGCCTCGAATCAGAAAACCTGGCCCAAATACGCTGGTCCCTCGTCCACCTACTGAAACTACACTCCCTGCTGTTTCAAGTGCATCTCCTACTTCAGCAACGTTTCGGTCTTCAAGCACTTCTTGTGGAATCACCTGAATCGAGAGTGGAATGTCGCGCAGAGGAGTATTCGTGCCCGTTGCCGTACTGGAGTTTGACGGGTTATAGCCGTCATCCTGCTCATCCGTCGCTACGATCTGGATCGCTTCTGTCTCTGTTCCTTCTGCTGTCTCTGCCCCTGGAGCAATGCTAAACAGCAACCCCTGCCCTTCTACAACTTCGACTGTTGGAGGTGCTTCTGAACCTGTGATCGCAACGCGCACACGATTATTAGGTAAAGAGGTAACGGCGATTAGAGCAACGCCTTCAACCGGATTAGATGCCTGAAATTCATCTCCATCGGGTAATTCCAATGTTGCATTATCAATATTGACAATTAACGCATTTCCAACAACAGACGGTGCGGCAGGTTGAGGCACCCCAGTTGTTTCCAACTGTAATTCCAATCCCTGTGGCGTTGAATTTAACTGCACTCCCGTAATGGGTACAGGTGCGGCTGTAGATTGAGCGACCCATTCTGAAAGGGTTGTTGCTGGACGGTCGAGTTCACTTAATTGAGGAATATCGCTTGTTGCAACTGATTCTTCTTGAGTTTCTGCTGCTGCTGCTGCCGATCGTTCCCTCTCTTCATCAGAAAAATTAGCCTCTGCCCAGGCAGGAGAAGTCATTAGAACTAACGCAAATGTTAGAAATGCCGATTGCTGAATTGGTCTTAACACTACGCCACACACCACTGTTCTATTCAGGTAAATAAGAATTCTTCTCAGTAAGATACTGGTAAATGTGGGTATATTAGCGATCGCTCTGACTGCTACCCGGAATTTTTTGAACGTTAGGCGGAATTCCTATCTCTCGATAGATACGCCCTGGGAGTTACCCCAAACCGTTTGCGAAAAGCCGCTGCAAAGTAGCTGCGGTTGGCAAACCCAATGGATTGAGCAATTTCAGAGATGTTCAATCGACGTTCTTCCAGAAGCTGTCGGGCTTGCTCTAGGCGATGCTCGTGCAAACATCCAAAAGCTGTCGTGCCAAACACCTGACGGAATCCCCGCTTGAGCGTGCAGTCATTAAGACCCACTTGTCGCGCCAACTCAATCAGTGAAGGTGGGTTGTCAAGTCGCTGCAATAGAATATTTCTGGCCTGGTGAATCCGATCGACATCGTCAGGCTTTAATGAGTGAGTAGGATAGATACTTTTTGTCGTCTCATGTCGTTTTAACTCTTGCTCTATTAATAGAGCCATCAGTTCCCAAACTTTGCTCTCCAGATACATTCGTTTGGTGATGCCTTGAAACGGGCATTGAAGAATTTGTTGGAGTGCTGTTTGCATTGCTCCTGTCGTGGTACCAGAGCAAACATGATAAATTTGTGGAGAAGATTTAATTAAATGCTGCAACTCTTGTGGAAGAGAGGCTGAAGTTTGACCTAGCCAGGTTGTGAATAGCTCTGGATCGATGTGAACATTCACATCAACCTGCTTAGTATCAGACCATTCTGTAAGTTCAGCGGGAGCTAAGCCACTGCCGTAGAGAGAGTATTGCCCAGCACGAGCAGAACTTCCCTGATTTGTATGACCACCAGAAAGGTGAAAGGTATATTCTAAGGGATGCTCTCGCTCTGGCAACTGCATCACGATCGAGTCGTGCAATTGATAATGAGCGATCGCCAGTTCTAACCCATCCCGCAATTGAATCTCGCGCCAATATCCCTGCCCCAACTGCTCAGGGTACTTCCAGACCGTATCAAATTCGTCAGTAGTAGGGGCATTTTCTTCTGCATCCTGAAACAGTGCCCGATAATCGTATTGAGAAAGCGTAATCGTCATTGACTTTATTCTGGATTGCGGATTAAGGGCGATTGCTAATTGATAGAGCCACGTAGGAACGTTTCTGGCATAAGGGCGAGCAAAATTCGACGAGAAATGAAAAAAATAAAACCGTCTTCAGATTACTATTCTCTTTGCCTTATTGCAAACTATTCTCAGAAGTAAGCAAATTTAGAGTACTGCACACGCCCTCAGGTTTTGCCTGACTTACGCTCTTAAGGAGGACGCCGACCCGCTTGAAACGGATTAAAGTTACTCCATCTGCTCAAGCGATTTAGGAGGCGAATTTGTGCGTTTAGGGCAATGGATCAGCGTAATCGCCCTTTTGATCTCGCTTTACATCATGTGGCGCATTCGTCAAGTGCTTTTGCTCGTGTTTGGGGCGGCAGTCTTCGCAACGGTGTTAAATCGGGTTGTGCGGCGACTGCAAATGAGCGGAGTCAAGCGGGGAATTGCGATCGCCATCACATTATTGATTCTGTTTGTCACTTTAGCCGGTTTCTTTTTGGTGATTGTGCCCAAAATCGGTGACCAGGTGCAGCAGTTCACCGCCCTTTTGCCAGAAGGGATTGAGCAACTGCGGGCAGGATATGAGTGGCTACAAGATCGGATTCCAGGGCAGATATTAGAAGACAACCGCAGCATCAGTGCGCTGCTGCAAAATTTGCAGAACTGGACTAGCCGCCTGTTGGGTAACTTTTGGCTATTGGTCAGCAACTCAGTCAGCGCTGTCATAAGTTTGCTGCTGTTTCTAGCAATCACGATCATGCTGTTGCTCGATCCGTTGCAGTATCGACGGGTGTTTGTGCTGGCGTTTCCAGCCTTCTATCGTCGGCGGGTTGACGAAATTTTGGACAAGTGTGAACAATCACTGGTAGGCTGGAGCCGGGGGACTTTGCTGGCAATGCTTACCATTGCCGTTGTGAGCTATATTGGTCTACTCATTCTAGGAGTGCCGTTGCCGCTTGTGAACGCGCTCATAGCCGGTTTACTAGAATTTATTCCCAATATTGGACCTACACTGAGCATCGCTCCACCAACGCTGCTGGCATTACTTGACACACCTTGGAAGGCGGGCGCTGTCATTATCCTGTATCTCCTGATTCAACAGTTTGAAAGCTTGGTGTTGGTGCCTCTACTAATGAAGCACGAAGCATCTCTGCTACCGTTGTTTACCGTGTTGGCCGTAGTCGTTTCCTCCATCTTTTTTGGCTTCTTAGGACTATTTTTGGCAGTACCCCTGCTGGTTGTAGTGCAGATTTGGTTAAAAGAAGTTTTAGTCGAAGATATTCTGAACCAATGGAAAGGGGACGAGGAGAAGATAAAACCCAACGATCAGATTCCTATCGAACCTGCTAAATCAGATTCCTAAAAGAATTTCAGGCAGGAATTTAACGCTCTTTGAGGCATAGGATGCAGCGATCGCCACGCCCTAAACCTAAAGATTGAGTCGAAGCCCAAAATCTTGGCAACTATTTACGGATTTTGGCTGATTGCGAATGAAGTACCGATTAGCGATGCTTAAGTTATAGCAACCACCTGATCGGTCACTTCTTATGCAGATTCCTCTGAAACTACAAGCCCAACTGAATGCTCTCTCTTCGACAGAGATCGAGGAAATCAAACGTTTGTTTGCCAACTTGCCCAGTCAGGATAATGAAATCCAGGCTTTGATTGCAGACAATCTTGATGCACTAATTGAAGTTTTGACCTGCACAGACGAAGTGCTTGCAGCCTGAGCGCTTCAGGTTTTCTAGTCTCGGTGCCTTAACCCTGAATACACAGGACGTCGGCGATCGCCCCTACTCCACAACTTCAGGAGCAGCTAGCGATCGCCGCTCCGCGTCCAAGATAACTGTAAAGGTCGTGCCCACTCCAAGTTGACTTTCAACTTCGATCGTGCCCTGCTGTAAATCCACAAATCGCTTCACAATATTCAGCCCCAGCCCGGTTCCGGGGATGTTGCTGACGTTCCTACCTCGGTGAAACGGCTCAAACAGGTAAGGCTGGTCTTCAGGCGGAATGCCGATTCCTCGGTCTTTGACTTGAAAGATCACCTGCTGCTTTTGTCGCGATAGGCGAAACCGAATGCTGCTCTGCGGCGGTGAGTATTGCACAGAGTTGGACAAGATATTAGTTAGAATCGATCGCAGCAGTTTCTCGTCCAGTTTTGCAGGGATGGCTTTGTTGCGGCAGATGAACTCGATTTGATGACCGCTGCTGCCGTAATTCGTCTCCGAGACAAGATTGCGACAAAACTGCACAAGCTCAACTTGGCTGGGCTGGATTTCGATTCGCTTAGCCTCAACCTTGCCAATGACTAAAATTGCGTCAATCATCTGGGTCATACGCTCTACATTTTCTTCGATACCCAGCAGATAGTTTGTCTTTTGTTCAGCCGATAAGTGAGTGCCGTACCTTCCTAGAGAAGAAACCGACAGCAAAATGTTGTTGAGCGGATTGCGAAACTCATGGCAAACCATTGACACAACGCGCGATCGCAACTCAC
This sequence comes from Leptolyngbya sp. FACHB-671, assembly GCF_014695745.1. Taxonomy (NCBI): domain Bacteria; kingdom Bacillati; phylum Cyanobacteriota; class Cyanophyceae; order Leptolyngbyales; family Leptolyngbyaceae; genus Leptolyngbya; species Leptolyngbya sp. FACHB-671. The sequence goes on from NZ_JACJOV010000108.1 coordinate 12,857, forward strand.
TTAACTCCTTTAACTGCTCATTGGCTTGATAGAGTTCAGCCGTACGTTCTCTCACTTTAAGTTCTAATTCTTCGTTGGCACGGTGTAAAACTGCCTCTGCCCATTTGCGCTGTGTGATGTCTTGAAAGGTGACGACGGCTCCAATCAGTTTTCCCTGTTCGTCACGCATAGGTGTGCTGATATATTCCACTGGAAAACTGGTGCCATCCTTTCGCCAAAACACTTCATCTGTAACTCGGTGCACAGCGCCATCTTTAAAGGCTGCATAAATTGGACAGGTCTGTTTAGGGTAAGGAGTATAGTCGAGTTTGGAGTGGTGCAAGACATCATGCATGGACTTGCCAATTAGCTCGTGAATCTCCCAGCCAATCATTTGAGCGCCCGCCGGATTGACAAAAGTGGCGTTGCCCTGCAAATCTACGCCATACACCCCTTCACCAATGGCATTCAAAATGAGCTGATGCTGGCGGCGCAGGTTCTCTAGATCTACACTGGCATCCGTAGATGCTTCTAAGCAAATCGGTGCATCAGATAAGTCAGAAGACAGTGAATCAGAAGATAGAGATGGGTTAGAAGATAGCGGTGAGGAGGACAGCCAGTAATATTGCCGCATAGTTAGATTGAAGGGTTAGCTAATTGAGTAGGTTGTGAACAGTCAGATTTATAGTGAACAGACTTGAAACAGATAAACTTATACCAGCTTTGTATCAGGGCAATTTCTTCATACTTCGCCAAAGGGATAACCGCTGCGCTCCAATCATACTGTAGTGCATTACACATAAAACCTATCTAAAAAACATTTAGATATAGATGCAGGAAAAACGTAACTGTAGCCTCCTTAGATCTGCACTCAGAGCAGGCTTCATGAGGCTAACTCGTGCTGTTTTTGAGCATTGAGATAAGGATAGAATGAAAAAGATTCTTGTGATTGAAGATGAAACGCAAACGCGAGATATCTTTTTGAAATGTTTGTCGTTTGAGGGTTTCTTCGCATTAGGTGCTGAAAGTGGGTTAGCCGGAATGAAGCTCGCGCAAACTCACTTACCCGACCTGATCGTGTGTGACATCATGATGCCCGATGTGGATGGTTACACTGTCCTCTCTACCCTGCGCCAAAACTCCTCCACAGCAGTCATTCCCTTTATCTTTTTGACCGCCAAAGTGACCATGACCAACCTGCGACGAGGAATGGAATTGGGAGCAGATGATTACCTAACTAAGCCCTGTACCGTGGAACAGTTTTTGCTGGCGATCGCCACTCGTCTGCAACGCCAAGAAACTCTGAAACACTGGTACGCTAATACTCAGCTTGAATCTTTATCTGCGACAAACGCTGCTCCAGCAAACCCCAAATCTATTTTCCCGAACAACCCCAAGTTGGCTAAAGTATTCCGCTTCATTGAAGCGCACTATCACCAGTCAATTAGCCTTGCAGATGTAGCTCAGACCGCAGGTTATTCTCCTGCCTATCTGACTAACCTGGTGCAAAGCCAAACGGGGCGAACGGTAAAACAATGGATTACCGAACGTCGAATGTCCGAGGCGCGCAACCTGCTAGTGAATACAGCTCACTCCGTCAGTCAGATTGCTGAAACGGTTGGCTATGCAGATGTCAGCTACTTCATTCGTCAATTTCGTCAGTTTCACAACACCTCACCCCAAGCATGGCGGAACTCCATTAACTTTCAAGAGGCAGAGGCTCAGGCGGTTTAAGAGGAGCAACATTCACCTTGTCGTAGAGATAATGAATGCTTGCCCTACCCGTAAACAGATCTGCTTTAGCAACATAAATTGTGGTGCAGTTCCGTTGCACCACAATTTATACAGAAGGCTAGCAAAAGCTAGGTTTCACTGGGTTTGTCGTTGTTTGCGATTCCGCAATAGACCTGCACCAAGCGTACCGACCACTAGTGTACCTAGTACAGTAGAAGGCTCAGGTACTGTCCTCACTTTGACTCGAAAAGACGAGCCCGATCTCGCTATTAGTATTAACCTTTTAACACTAGCGCCACCAAAAGGATTGTTGTATCTAGCCCTTGGAGTGAGGGTAGAAGGTCTACTACTAATTCTTCCACCTGCACTAAAAGTGCATCGTAGTCCAGGAAGACACGCAACAGCCGTAACACCGCTTCTAGGCGTAAGTATTTGAATAGAATCAATTACAATAGGTTCATCAAAGGTTACTGACTTTGTGGCAGTATTGCTGTTAATAGAAAGGGCTATTGCTTGAGCTTCAGTAGGTAAAGCCACAGTACTACCAGCAATCAACCCAAGACAGACTAAAGTAGACTTAAAATTCATAGAGCCTTTGCCTCCTCAAAGTTAGTAAATTCACAATGCTTCATTTCTCTGTTGATGCAATCAATGCTGAAATCAGGAATTGATGCAATGGCTGAGAATCTTTAATGACGCCTTTTTTCTAACTGTCTTGCTTGCAGCACCAACACACTTCGTATCTGTGTAAATACTGACATGCTCCTCCGGAGGTTAACAATACGTTTACTGAAACTTTATCAGTAAGTTGTTATTCGCAACGGCAACAATTAGTCTTGCTGGTCTGAAGGATGAGTTGTAGCGGGAGTAACCTATCCGCGCAGCATACAATTCATACCTGGATTGAGCAGTGCCGTATTTGAAAACTACTTCGATTGATTAATCCGGTAATAGGTGATGGTTTAAAGATTCTATAAAGATTGGTTGAAATAGATCTCGAAACTTAGTTTTTAGGTAGTCCAACCTAAATCAGCAAAATTAATTTTTCTGAAGTAAATTACAGTCCCTATTCCACTTATGTTATTTAAGATTCTTATAAGTACGTTTGAAATTTGGGCGCGAAGCATTGGAGCGATCGCATCTTAGAGATTGCAAAAGATGAAGTGGTTTTATGTTTCAGCGTAAGTGGTTGCAGATTTGGAGGCTTGGATTAGCAAGTTCTGTAACCCTGGTTTGGGTGCTTACCTTGTCTAAACATTGTGCCTTTGCTCAATCTAATCTCACCCCTGATACTGCCCCAGATCGCAATTTGGAGACACAAGTTGAATCGCTTGCCCCTTCAATAAATCAAATTCGAGGCGGCACTCGGCGAGGAAGCATTCTTTTCCATAGCTTCTTAGAATTCAATATTCCTGAGAACCGCAGTGTCTACTTCGAAAATCCGTCTGGAATCACCCATATCCTGAGCCGAATCACAGGAAATGACCGTTCTGAAATTTTAGGGACGTTAGGGGTAGGCTCTCCCAGTGCATTGGGTACTGCCGATCTATTTTTGCTCAACCCCAATGGAATCTTATTTGGAGAAAATGCAAAGCTAGATACCAGAGGCTCATTTCTGGCAAGTACAGCAGACAGCTTACAGTTTGACGATTGGGAGTTCAGTACTACCGATCCCCAACCCATTCCCACTCTAGTTGTGAACCTTCCGATCGGTTTGCAATTTGGCAGGGCACCCCAAAGTATCATCCATCAAGCTGGAAGAATTGACGATATAGGTGAAGCAGTTGATGGACTACAGGTACAGCCAGGTGAAGCTTTAGTACTGGTAGGAGGTGACGTTAGGTTAACTAGTAGCGTTCTCATAGCTCCAGGTGGTCGCATTGAGTTAGGTGGACTCGCAGAACCAGGAGTCGTAGATTTACAGTTTGTGAATAACCAACTCCACCTAGTCTTTCCGACGGGCGTTGCCCGAGCAAACGTATTTATAATCGACGGATCTCGTGTGCTTCTTGCAGATGCTAAGGGAGGCAGTATCGAAATTAATGCTCACGATTTAGTGATTAGAGCAAGTTGCCTTTCAACTGGACAAACTTTTTGCATCAGTAATGAATTAAACGATAATCAGCTCGGAAACTTTAGGTTCGATTCCACAGGTGCAGTAGCAATTACGAGTGGAAGCGAAGTCTCAACCACTGGAGGTGATATCGATATTCAAGCTGAATCCCTGACTCTAGATCGGTCTCGGCTATTAACTGGAACTGGAGCAGAAGTTAATTCAGGCAACGTGACGGTGCAAACTACTGATTTTGTAAGGGTGCTAAATGATAACGGTTTTATATCTGCAACTGCTCTGGGTTCGGGAAATGGAGGCAATATCTCTATTGAAACTGGGAGGTTAAGCATCCGTGATGGAGGAAGGATTTTTACGGAAGCCCGAGGAACTGGAGACGCTGGAAGCTTGAATATACAGGCGATAGAGGTAGAAGTCATGGCCTGTATTCCTGCAAACTGTAGTGAACTGAGTACGCGTACTGAAGATGGAAGTGTAGGCGATGCCGGAGATTTAAGAATTCAGACCAGGAGATTGATTGCTGAAGACGGAGGGATCATTACAACGACGACTCGGGGTGATGGACAGGCGGGAGAACTAGAGGTAGTTGCTGATTCTATCCGGCTGATTGGAATCAATGGAAGCTCTCGCAGTAGTCTAAACTCTAACGCCGGACCTAACGGTATTGGCAGCGCCGGAAGAGTAACAGTAACAACCAGAGAATTGACCGTTCAGGATGGAGCGATTGTTCAAGTTCGTACTCGAGGTCAAGGTCAAGGTGGTTTTCTGGATGTGCAGGCTACTGATTTCATCCTTGTAGAAGGCACGATTGGGGAAGCTCGCAGTACCTTGTCTGCTGAGTCTACGGGGTCTGGAGAAGCTGGAGATGTCAGGATTACAACCGGGGAGTTGATAGTTCGAGATGGAGCAGAAGTGACGGTGGAAGGAGACAACTTGGGAGCGGCAGGTAATTTGTCAATTAGTGCTGGATCTGTTCTTTTGGATGAGGGAGAGCTAACAGCACAAACTCAAGCAGGAAGCGGTGCAAATATTGTTTTACAAGACTTGGATATTTTGCTGATGCGCGATCGCAGCCTTATCTCTGCTCGAGCACTAAATGATAGTAGTGGTGGCAATATCACGATTAATGCTGACTTTATTGTTGCCGTCCCTTCAGAAAATAGTGACATTACTGCGAATGCTTTTGCCGGTTCAGGAGGTGAAGTCAGCATTACATCTCAAAGTATTTTAGGCTTAGCACCTCGCAGTAGAGCAGAACTTGAAACACTGTTGGAAACCGATGATCCAACTGAACTGGACCCTCAGCGTTTACCCAGCAATGACATTACTGCCATTTCGCAGGTTAATCCTGCATTAAGTGGTCAGGTCATTATCACAACCCCTGACGTTGATCCTAGCCAGGGAACTGTTGAGCTGCCTGATGCTCCTGTAACAACAGAAATCAGCCAAGCCTGTGGGGGGGGAGGCGATCGCGCGACTAGCCGATTTATTAGCAGTGGAAGGGGCGGCTTGCCAACCAGTCCTTATGAACCGTTGAGCGGCAGTAATGTATTAGATGACGTGCAGTCACCTGTTCAATTAGCGGCTTCTCCTGATGGTTCTCGTAGCCCTGCAACAGATGTGCCTAGCTCAATTGTAGAAGCACAAGGATGGCGGATTGATGCACAAGGCGAGATTGTGTTAATAGCAGAGGCTTCTTCACTCGCGCAAGAGAGTTGTCTAATTCGCTAGAGTGTCTCCCCGGGGTTTTCGGAAGACAAAACCACTGAACTAGAACAAATCAAGACTTACGCAAGGGACATTGGAATGGATGGGTGCTTGAGTTGCTCAATCAAGTAGTTCGAGAGCATCCCATGCTTAATCTGATAAATAGTTCTGCCGCTTTGATAGGCGTGCTGCTCCGCAGATGCCACAAGGGTCGTTTTCAGGCGGCTCCATACTGAAGCAAACATTAAGCTTTTAAAACTACTTAAAATCGAGCGACAAACCGTAGTATTTTAATGGCATACTACACTTCACTGCTTGATTTACTCTTTATGGTGCTCAAAACGAGTCAGCAGAGGAATGCTCCGTCCGGTATTAACCGTGGCGTTGGTTCTCAATCCTGGGCGCTTTTAAGGAAGCTCTCGACCACAGAGGGATTTATTTCTCTTACTTCGGTGTTGGTGATTCTATTCGTCTGGTACCTGACCACTGCTTTAGAGTGGGTTGATCCTCTTTTTCTACCCACTCCGCTAGCAGTTTGGTCTGCATTTGTAGAAATCCTAAGGGATGGGTACAAGGGAAGCTCTCTGTTTTTTCACATTTACCAGAGTATGTATCGGTTGGGAGTCGCTTTGGTGCTGGCGATCGCAACTGCAATCCCCCTGGGTATGTTATGCGGTTTCTTTAGTCCGATCCGAGCTGCGCTTGACCCAATCATTGAGTTTTACCGACCGCTACCCCCCCTTGCCTATTACACACTTTTAGTTATCTGGCTGGGCATTGAAAACCCTTCAAAGATAGCCCTGCTGTTTCTGGCAGCATTTGCACCACTATTTCTAGCAGTGATTTCGGGAGTACAACGAATTTCTCTCGATCGCATTAATGGAGCCCGTTCACTGGGTGCAGAAGGGTGGCAGTTGTTTTTTTACGTGATTTTGCCATCGTGTTTGCCAGAAATATTTACAGGATTGCGGACTGCGATCGGTGTTGCTTACTCAACCCTGGTAGCAGCAGAAATGGTCGCTGCGGTGTCTGGAATTGGCTGGATGGTGTTAGACGCCAGCAAATTTTTGCGAAGTGATGTAATTTTCGTCGGCATCATCATTATGGGAATTATTGCCATTCTGATTGATGCTGGAATTCGCTGGGTACAAAGAACACAGCTTCCCTGGATTGGTCGTGATAGCTAAGTAGCGATTTGCTGTATTCAATTCTTCAACTGTTATTCCTATGTCATTGAAACGAAGACATGTGTTGTTTGGGTTAGTGGGTTTGAGTTTACCGTGGGTTGCCTCTAGTTGCACTAGCCAATCTCCTGAAGCATCATCTACTCCAGAATCGACAACCGCTGCATCTTCAGCATCAGGGACAGCCGCCCCCCAAAAGATTCGGGTTGGATATCAGGTCTATGCAGGGTCTGAGCTGTTGGCAAAGGGGTTAGGTTTAGCAAAGGAAGCCTTTCCCAACTCGGAAGTGGAATATCTCAGGTTTGATGCAGGTCGAGATGTTAATACAGGGCTGGCTGCAAAAGGGATTGATTTTGGCGTATTAGGGTCTACAGCCGCCGCAGTTGGAATTTCTAGCGGCATTCCTTACGATATTTTTTATCTGTATGACCTGATTGGCGAAGCGGAGTCTTTAGTTGTGAGAGACACCATTAAGACTGCGGCTGATCTGCGCGGTAAGAAGATTGCTGTTCCATCTAGCTCGACTTGTCATTACTCACTGCTGTCTTATTTGAAGCTGGAAGGCATCGGGCAAAATGAATTAACCGTTTTAGATTTGGTTCCTCCCGATATGTTGGCAGCATGGCAACGCGGGGATATTGATGGTGGCTACGTTTGGGAGCCCACTCTATCAAAGCTTCAGCAAGATGGAGGAACAATCTTGACGACTTCAAAGGATTTGGCAGAGCGAGGCTATGCCACCTTTACGGTAGCAGTGGCGCGGAGCGAGTTTGCTCAACAGTATCCTGATGTGCTGAAGCAGTATGTAGCAATGCTTGACCAGGCAGTGCAGACGTATCGTGATCAGCCAGATGAGGCTGTAAACGCACTAGCATCTGAATTGGGAGTTACCTCGGAAGAAGCCGCAATCCAGGCGCAGCAATCTATCTGGTTAACTTCTTCTGAGCAGAAAGATGCCAAGTATTTCGGTACATCAGATAAACCAGGAGCAACTGCAAAGGCGTTGGAAGATACGGCAGCATTCATGGTTGAGCAAAAGGCGATTCCGTCTGCACCTGATCAGGACGCTTACCAAAAGCGCATTTTGTACATCTAAATCATTGAGCTAGAAAATCTATGAATGCTTATTCCCAAACAGTGATTTCTCCTTCTAACCCAGCAGTCAGAGGTGAGGCGATCGCCCAGATCTCTGAGTTAGGGCTGACCTTTGGAGCGGGAAATGCCCAAGTTGAAGTGTTGAAATCAATCAATCTGGAAATCAAAGCTGGAGATTTTGTGTGCGTTCTAGGGTCATCAGGCTGCGGCAAAACGACGCTTTTGAGAGCATTGGCGGGCTATCAGCGACCCACACAAGGAACAGTCACGGTATCTGGCAAAGCTCATACCAAACCGGATGCAAATGTAGGGGTTGTCTTTCAACGTCCTAACTTATTTCCCTGGCTGACGATCGCCAAGAACGTCGAGTTTGGACCCAAAATGCGACAGATCTCAAAGCAAGAGCGCAGGCAGCGAGTTTCCTATTATCTGGAGATGGTGGGACTAGACTATGCCGCTCGGTTGTTACCCTATCAACTCTCAGGAGGAATGCAGCAGCGTGCAGCGATCGCCCGTACATTAGCAGCTAATCCATCCTTGATATTGATGGATGAGCCGTTTGGTGCGCTTGATGCTCTAACCCGAGAATCAATGCAGACTCACTTAAGAGATATCTGGCATCGTACCGGCAAGACCATCTTTTTCATCACTCATGATGTTGAAGAAGCAATGTTACTTTCAACTCGCCTCTTAGTGATGCACGCTCGTCCGGGTCGAATTGTGAAAGATATTACCAATCCGTTTGCCAATCGACTAGGTAAAGAATCCACTGCAAGTTTGCGCTCGTCTAAAGAGTTTATTGAAGTGCGAGAAAGCCTGGTTTCTGGTATTCGAGAACCGGATAAGGCACATGGACACTAATGATTCCAGTTCTTTTAACCACGGTTAGATCGTAACCCCACGCGCTATAAGTGCCGGAGTTTCCACTGCTTTTAATGGGCGATCGATTGCCTACTGCGATCGTTGTACTCATGATTCTTTAGAGGGAAAAAAATAACTGTGAGCTTTACAACCTTTGAACTCTCTCCTGTATCCGCACGGATTGGTGCAGAAATTCTTAACGTAGATTTGAGTGGTGAGCTAAGCGACACGTTTATTCAAGAGATTCGTCAGGCATTGATCAAATACAAGGTCATTTTCTTTCGACAACAATCTCTCAATGCAGCCGGACATGTTGCTTTTGCTCGTCGCTTTGGTGAGATTACAACAGCTCATCCCACCCTGCCTCCGCTGGTAGAGCATACTGAAGTCCTGGATCTGGATTATGGACGCACAGCCACCCGTTCTAATGAATGGCACACGGATGTAACGTTTGTCGATCGCCCTCCGCTCGGTTCTATCTTACGAGCCGTTGAGATTCCTCCTGTGGGTGGCGATACCGTTTGGGCGAATTCAGCCACTGCTTATCAAGATTTACCCACTCACCTTCGCACCATTGCCGATCAACTCTGGGCAGTCCATAGTAATGTTTATGACTATGCTGCCGCTGCCATTACTCCCTCTAAAGCCCTGAAGGATTACCACAAGGTATTTACCTCAACCTTGTATGAAGCCCTGCACCCTGTTGTGCGGGTACATCCAGAGTCAGGTGAACGGGGATTGTTCACTGGCGCATTTGTGCAACGCATCCAGGGGCTATCTGAGACGGAGTCAAAAGATGTGCTGCGGCTGTTGCAGTCCTATGTAACACGTTTAGAAAATACAGTTCGATGGAAGTGGCAAGTCGGAGATGTTGCATTTTGGGACAATCGATCGACCCAACACTACGCCATTTATGACTATGAAGGGCAACCCCGACGAGTACAGCGAGTCACCATCGTAGGCGAGCGCCCACAAAGCATTGATGGCAAATTGAGTCAGGCACTCAAAGGTGACTCTTCAACCTATGTTCGTGAACCTGCTTTAATTTAAAGCACTCATTCGGACGCTATCCGCAATTTCTAAATGTCTTCTCGAAATTAGAGTAACAGCACTGGTGACGACAGCAGAGGCACATGAGTTAATCGAAGTGAGGTGCTATCGTTAACAGATGACCTGGTTTTTCCGTTTTGGTTAGTAACATCACAAGGCAATTATTTCATGCAGTGGCTTTATTTGGGCTTGGCTATTATTGCTGAAGTTGCTGGAACTACCTGCATGAAGTTGTCACAGGGTTTTACTAAAACCCTTCCCAGCATTCTAATCTTTTGCTTTTATGGACTGTGCTTTGTCTTCCTAACGATGGCGTTAAAGAAGATGGAAATTACTACAGCTTATGCAATATGGGCAGGTTTAGGAACAGCTTTAATTACCATTGTCAGCATTGTGTGGTTTAGAGAACCAGCTAACGCTCTCAAAATCATCTCCATCGGCTTGATTGTTTTGGGTGTAATTGGGTTGAGATTAAGTAGCAACGGACACTAAATCCAGGCGATTCAGTAAACAATTGACTGAATCAAACCTGTACGGTTGTGTCGCAAGAATTTTTAGAAGGGAGCGTCTTCGTCAGTCTGGGGAAAAGCGTCGTGCAGTTTAGATGGAAGGGGCGATCGCCAAATTATTGAGCAGCGTTGGGCATTGGCACCGTTGATGGCAGCAAACAATGGCTGGGCAAGGTTGCCCAAACGGTCAATCTCTCGCGGGAATGGTTTCGCAAGCGGGACAAAGCCTTCGCTCAGCTTCGTCATCGGGTTAAGCAAGCTCTTTGTTGTGCCCAACTTTTGCTATGATGGATGACGAGTTAGGCACTACAGAAGCATGTCCTTCATTCGCCGCAAACGAGTTCACACGTGCACTTCGGAGGGGCGAAAAGACTATTTCTACTACTATCGAGTGAAAAACTACTGGACTGACGATTGCCCCAAGCCTAAGCAGCGAGTGTTAGATTATCTGGGCATGACTGATAAGGCGATCGCCAAATTGGAGGCATCAGAAGCCTATCAGGAGGAGAAAACAAAACTACTGGCACGACTGCGAAGCCTGATCGGTGAAGAGTTAGGCACTACCCCACAAGTTTGAACGCAACTAGAGCAATAACAATGACTGATGCAGAAAATAATGATCCTCTAAAGTGGAGAGATCAAATCATTGAAAACTATTACAAGCATCCTGCCTCTTCAAATAATGCACATCTGTTCTATTTGCTGGCTAGCGAATTAAATACTGAACAGAGAGAGTTACTTAAAACGCTGATCGAGCAATTAGTCGAATTTACGCTACTTGACTTGAGGCAACAAACAGAGATGCAGCTTCTTAGAAATGAAGTTGAGCAACCCAATCCTCCTATCAGCGCTCCATCGTGGGTAAACCTTGATCAGCCCCGCCCATCCGATCGCCCCGATCGCCTCTCTCCTAGCTAGGAGCTGGTTAGAGAATGACTGGAATGTTTACATGCGATCGCGGTTGCGGGAAGGAAATGAAGCGACTGGAGCGAGAGATCGGGACATTACAGCAAAAGCTTGAGAAAATCGAGCGGTTGAGTGCTTAGGCAGGCGTACAAAAAGCCCCAGCATTGCTGCTGGGGCTTTGTCATTACGGGCTTAGTTTTAGTAATGGATGCTGTTGGCGAATGTGCTACAGGGACTACAGGAGCCATAGAAAGTAACATATCCTGAATCTTATTTCTATCGAGATCAGGAGCATCTAGCCAAAGTTTTCAGCTAACTATTAACCCGGCAACTTAAGAGGGTGCAGCCTGACTGCCTGACAAATCTTTCTTAATTGCTGATGGGACAAAGCTTACAAACCAGGGAGCGAATTCGACAAAACCAAATTTGGTCATCATAGTCGTGCTTTGCTTTGAGAGAA
>NZ_JACJOV010000109.1:0-9019 GCF_014695745.1 Leptolyngbya sp. FACHB-671
TCCAGCTTAGTAAATGTCATCGCAATCGCTGTTTGATGCACTCATACTGGAACTGTAGCGAGCATAGCTCAACTTAACCACCCCCTATCCCTAGTGCCGCTGCGTAAGTCCTGATCAAATTAAATTGCTCTGAAAACACAGCATCACGGTCTTTGGAATTCTACCGGACTAATTGCTGGTAGTGAGTTCCTTTAAGGTCGATTCTCGGCTTTGTTTGGCGAGTTCGTAATTGGGGTTGAGGTCAAGGGCGTGGTCGTAGCTGGTGATCGCTTCATCTCGCTGACCCAAGCGACGCAGGGCATTCCCTCGATTATTCCAGGCTTGGGGAATGTTTGGGTTGAGCCAAAGGGCGCGATCATAGCTGGCAATCGCATCGTCGTAACGTTCCAGACTGTACAAAGCAATGCCCCGATTGTTCCACGCCTGATAGTAGTCAGGTTTGCGCTGAAGTGCTTCGTCAAAGCTGGCGATCGCTTCCTCGTGGCGACCTAAGACAGTGAGTGCCAGGCCCCGGTTATCCCAGGTGAGGTGAAGTTCTGGATTCAATTTCAGGACTTTGTCAAAGCTGGCGATCGCCTCTTCGTGACGTTCTAACTTCAGCAAAGCCAGTCCTCGATTGTTCCAGATATCTAGATGGTCGGTTTGCTCAAGAGCCTGGTCATAGCTGGCGACCGCTTCCTGGTGATGCCCTAAATTGCCTAACATCATGCCCCGGTTGTGCCAGACTTCGGGTGTAGCGAACCCTAGTTGAAGGGCGCGATCGAAGCTGTTAAAGGCTTCAGCATAGCGTTTCAAATTTGCCAGAGCCATACCCCGGTTGTGCCATGCACCCACATCATCTGGTTCTAAGTGAAGCGCCTGATCAAAGCTGGAGACTGCCTCCTCAAACCGCTGGAGCAACAGCAGCACATTCGCCTTGTTACTATATGCCTGGTAGTAGTCAGGTTCGAGCCGCAACGCTTGGTCAAAATTAACCAACGCTTCCTCAAATTGGTCGCAGCTAATCAAGGCAATGCCGCGATTGTTCCAAGCCTCGCAGTCATCGGGCGCAAAGGCCAGAGCTTTGTCAAAGCTGGCGATTGCTTCCTCATATTCCTCCATGCCCAACAGCGCTACACCGCGACCATTCCAGGCTTCAAAGTAGGTCGGCTCCAGTTCTAGCGCTTTGTCAAAACTGGCGATCGCCTTCTGATAACGCCTGAGTGCTGCTAGACAATCACCCCGATTGCTCCAGGCTTCCGGGTACGTCGCTTTGTAGCGCAACGCCTGATCGTAGCTGACTAGCGCCTCCCCGTAAAACTCCAGGTCAGCAAGTGCCAAGCCTCGATGGTTCCAGGCGCGATGGGAGCTAGGCTTGTTCTGCAAGATACGGTCATAAGTGGCGATCGCCTCCTCATACCTTTCCTCCGCATGAAAGCGTAAGGCTTGCTCAAAGAGAGAATCAGCTTCTTTCATGGAGATTTAAAGAGACTTATGTCCTACTCTCTTGAGTTGTGAGGTGAAAACCGGAAAGGGAGGGGAAGGGGTTAGGGGCTGGGGGCTAGGGAAAGCAGTATCAACTCGTTCCCAAGTTTCACCTTGTAACGAGGGGAAAGGGTAACCCCAATCCCTAACCCTCAACCCCCATCACCTCACTACGGCCGTCAACGCAATCACCTTTTGCAACACCTCTTCTGGTTGAATCGGGCTAGCTAGACAATCATCGGCACCTGCTAAAAAGCAGTGTTTTTGGTCTTCTGGTAGGGTGTCGCTCATCAAAGCAACAATCTTGAGCCTTTTGGTAGCAGGGTTTTCGCGTAGCTGGCGGATGAGGCTGTGACCGTCGATGTCGGGCAGTTGCAGATTGACAATGACAGCGATCGGTTGGAGAACTTCGAGTTGGTTGATCGCTGCTGACCCTTCTAGCACCCACACCACCTGATATCCGGCTGCTGTCAGCATCGGGTAAATCAGATTAGCGCTTTCCTCTTGTCCTTCGATTAGAACGATCTGTCCGGCTGGTTGGGTAGGCAGAACTGGTAGATCTAACTTTCGCGGGGCGGCTCCGACTGCCTGAGTTCGCAGGGCAGGCAGTCGCACAGTAAAGACAGAACCTACGCCAACGGTCGAGTCTACGTCAATCCAACCGCTGTGTAGCTCTGCCAGTTGTTTTGCCAGCGCCAGCCCCAGTCCTGTGCCTTCGTACTGACGGCGATAGGATTGGTCAAGCTGCTGAAATTTTTGGAATAGGAGCGATCGCTGATGTTCGGGAATGCCAATTCCCGTATCTTTGACTTGAAATGTGGCAAAATCTCGACTCGCAAAAACTCTTAGTGTGACCCTGCCACCCGATGGAGTAAATTTGATCGCGTTGCTCAGCAGGTTAAACAAAATTTGCCGAACTCGGTGGGGGTCTGCGGTAAAGCGATCGCAATCTGGCTCCAGATGCAGATCAATCTCTAAATTCACCTGCTTCGCTTCTGCCTTTTCTGCAAATGCCTTCAGGCTTTGCTGGGCTAATCTGGAGAGCGAAAATTCACGCAGATTAAGAATGGCCTTGCCAGCCTCTAGCTGCGAAAGATCGAGAATGTCATTGATCAGCTCTAGCAAATGTTCACCGCTGTCGTGAATAATTTGTAGACAATCTCGTTGGCGCTGGTTTAGCTCTCCTAATGACCAACGCAAGAGAGTCGAAGACATACCAATGATGCAGGTGAGCGGCGTTCGCAGTTCGTGGCTCATCGCTGCCAAAAACTCACTTTTTGCCCGACTTGCCGACTGGGCTGCCAGCACAGCATCATGTAGCTCTTGAGTACGCTCGATGACCTGATGTTCCAAGGTTTGAGACTGCTGCTTTGCCTCCGAGGAAAAATCTGAGCTAGCCGCAGGCGCAGTCGAGAGAGCGGCAATTAGCCGCAGCGTAAATTCACTTTGAATCCGGGGATTGTTTGGTCGTAGCTTTGCACAAAGTTGTTTAATGGTTTGCGGAAAGGTCGGTTTGTGTGGTAAAGCGTTGAGTTGATGTAAGAAAGTGGCGATCGCCTCTGGCTCAAAGGTCAAATCAACTCGGCACATACGCCGCTCATCCTGAAAACTGTTCTTCTCAGTTTGAAACGCTTCCCGCCATAGCAAAGCGCTAAACGGCTTTGAGACAATCAGTGTAAATTGCCCTACCCCGATTTGCTCAAGCTCATCTGACACAGTTAAACTGTCCGTCAACACTAGAGATTCCGCCTCAGTCGCATGAACCATCTGCTGCAACAATTCTTGTAACCGTTGAAACGTCGGCAGCGGAACAATCTGACAAAAAGATGGTTTGAGAGCAGACATACTTCGATCCGTTTGCATAAGATCCTCGGTTGAGGAGGTTGCACCAAAAGCCAAAACCGCTCAGGTTTTAACTACCCAAGCGGATATGGTATCTCACCCCTCTGCCTAAATTTGCCAATATCAAGAATCTCTTGATAGTTGATATCGATCTTAGTAATCAACCGTTACTTACTGTCACCGCACAAACGTCAAAAGCACACTTGCATTAACTCACTACTTCACAATGAGTGCCAGGGCAAGCAGGCATTTGCATTCCCAAGAGCTGATATAAATTACTTTGCTGCTGCTTTCCCCGAGGTGCAACGCAGTCAAGCCACTTAAAGTTAAATAGTTCAGGTTGCTGAAGTTGATCAATCACTGATTCACTGAGGAGAACAGAACAACCATAAAACTTTGTGAGTTCTTCCAGACGGGCAGCCGTATTGACGACATCTCCGATTACCGTAGAGTCCATTCGCTGCTCTGAACCGAGTGTGCCAATGATGGCAAGACCCGTGTGAATGCCAATGCCAATGCGAATCGGGTCTTCTAAGTTGAACCGAGTCCGTCCACGGTTAAATTCACTCAGAGTTTGCTGCATGGCGATCGCCGCTGTAAGGGCATCTTGAGCGTGCTGGTGAGGACGATCAAACACTGCCATGATTGCATCACCGAGGTACTTATCAATAAAGCCATGATGAGTTTTGATTGCTTCGTCCATGCGTTTAAAGAAAGCATTTAACCAGTCAAAAGTTTCACTGGCGGGTTGAGACTCAGCAATGGCAGTAAATTCTCGAATATCAGAAAAGAGGATGGTGACTTCTGCTTCGGTGGCGTTGCCAACCTGAATGGAATCTAAGCCTGCGGGCGCAATGCGCGACAAGAGCTGATCTGGCACAAACAGGCGCAGTTTATCAAGCAACGCCTCACTCACCTGCTCAACCGTCTCATCCTGGTGTTCCAATTCTTTTGGAACTTGTCCGTTCTCGGTAGGCTGAGCTGAGACTGGCTTTGCCAGGTTTGCCTGTCCCTGAGCATCTCGGAACTGCTGTAGTTGCAGCGTGCTGGCAACCTTGGTGAGCAATAAGCGCTGGTCAACGGGCTTTGTAAAGTAGTCATCACCCATGACCTGTAGCCCCATAAGGTGAGACTGTTCGTCTGCCAGAGCGGTGAGAAAAATTACGGGAGTAGCCTGTAGCTGAGTATCTGCGCGTAGCTCTCGACAGACCTCAAAGCCATCCATTCCCGGCATCATGACATCCAGCAAGATCATGCTGGGCTGCTCAGTACGAGCGATCGCCAACGCTTCCAATCCTGATTTGGCGGACTGGGTTGAATACCCATGAGAACGAAGCAGTGCTTCTAACAGAAACAAGTTACTTGGGTCGTCGTCTACCAACAAGATATAGGAAGCGCCGTCTGACATAAACCTAATTTAAGTGTGGAAATGCAGTCAGCATGAGTACGAGTTCATGTACAGTTTATACTTAGCTTGCCGTACCTGATTTTTTTGCAACAACCAAAAAAAATCTTGGTTCAAGCTTGATGCTGGGTAGATGCCCCAATAAGATTTAATGAACGTGCTTGGGAATGCCCCTGATGCTACTTGATGCTAATTAAAGTCTCTTTTAAGCACAACTCTATACAAGTCTAAACTTAGTTTTAAGTAGTTTCAGGCAAATGAAAAGAAATCAATCTTTGGGTGGATTAAAGCACCAAATTGGAAGGAAAGAGGCGACAGTTGAGCGATCGCCAAGACAACAAGCGTCAGCATTTTCACTCCAAAAATCAGACGAAGCGCGCTTCTGTTAGCCGGAGCAACTTGTCCATCGGGCGGATGACAATCGAGCGGAGGCGATGCCCACCCGCCGTTTGTTTGGCTCATGATTCTTGCGGAGCGATGGATGGATCTTGATTTGGCATTGTGTCTTCTAGCTCTGTGCCTTCTGGCTCTGCTTCTTCCGGTGCTTCTAAGGAATCTGTTTCCTCTGGCTCTGTTTCTGAGGGAGTCGCTTGCGATTCAGGTAGCGCCATCATCGGTAACGCTAATTCATAAACTTGCTCAATGCCAAACGGGTCACGCACGACCATCCGCAGGAGGCGATCGCTTGGCACATCGACTACCGCGCTTACTTCCCCTGTTGAACTGACGGGCAACGACTGCTGATTGACCAAAACCTGACTTCTAGGAGGTACCGTTGCCGAAATCTGTAGCCGCTCGACTCCGGCTTCGGTCAAAAACTGAAGACTGAGTCGAGTATCTCCGGGCGCAGGACGTGGCTCTGTAGGAGGCTGACCGGGGGTAAGCTGGCTGAAATAACCTGGTTGAATCAGCTCAGTTTGCCCCTGGGCTGTCACCTCCACGGACCCTTCAAAGGTGGTGACTCTGGTTTCGCCCGTTGGCAGCACAACAACGCTAAACTCCGTGCCGCGAACGCCTGCGACTCCAGCAGGAGTATTTACCCGAAAGCTAGATTCTGGGTTTGTAAAGGTTTGAATGTTGGCTCTCACTTCTCCTTCTTGCAGCGAGAGTTCGGTTTGTTGCCCACCCGTGGGCGTGGTAGCGACTTGATCCACTGCCAACTGAGTATTTTCTGCAACTGCAACAGTGCCGCTGTTGTTGTCTAAGACTAGTGTGGTACCAGAATCTTCGCCTGTTGTGATGGCCGTTGCCTGGGACTGAACGCGATCGCCCACCTGCACAGGTCGCTGCTGCGAAGTGACACTGCCCTGCACCTCTCTCACTTCCAGATAGCGAGGCTGCTGTAGCGGTCCACCCCCTCCAGCCCAAGCAGGTGACACACCCACTATCAAACCACCTGCCAGCAGCAACCCCTTCACAGTTAGAACAGTAGGCAAATGCAGCAAATGTGTGAGCGTATTCATAGGTAATATGACCTGTTAGTCGAAAGTTTTAGCGGAGTTTGATAGTTCGTTCTGCACTTGAAGTTAGAGACTTAGTTTCAGTTCAGCATTGTTCCAATGCAGGACTTACATCAAGCTCCAATTCCTGCATTCATGCCAAAATTTTGTTTTCCGCCCAATTTCTGATTACTTGCGATCAAAGTCACACAAAACTGAGAGCTAAAACGTCAGAAAACCTTTGAAGAATCTATAGATTATTCGCTAGATCAAAGTTCAGTCCTTAATCCTGAGATTACCGTTTCTTAAATCAACCTATGTAAATTTTCTCACTATGGGCATTTATTGACCGACGCCTTCTGAGCTAGCAGACCGCTCAAAAGTAGGCATCGGTTACTGGTTTGGGTAGAGATCCTGTAGAGAGAACAAACTGTATGACTGTTAAACGCCGACATTTTCTTATGTTCTTGGGGGCAAGCGCAGGCTCGATCGCCCTTGCGCCTGTCGCCCAAATTGGGCAGAAATTCTCAATGCCCTTTCAGACGGGTGCGGCACAGGCTAGTACCCCCAATGGGTTGAGTTTTATTCCGGTAAAAGGGCCGATGCCGCTTGAAACAAGCAGTATTGATGTTGCTAATCAGGTTGCTGAATATAGCAGCTACACGGTTATAGACGACGTAGTGCTACCTGATGGCTTTACTTATGATGTGATTGCAGCTTGGGGTGACCCGGTTGGGGATTCTCACTTTGGTTACAACAATGACTACTTGTCTTTTGTGGAAACGGGCGAGGGTGAAGGTTATCTGACCGTTAACCATGAATATGTTAGCCCGCTTGCCTGGATTCCAAGTTATGAACCTGTGCTTGGGAAGGTTCTACCGTTTGAGCAGGTTCAAGCTGCGCTCGAAGTCGCCGGAGAAGACGGAATCGATGCTTATTCTCTAGATGACAATGACCCAATCAAGGCTCAAATTCGCGAGATCTCGGTAGAAGCGCTGGTTGACCAGGGACTCAGCGTCATCTCGATTCGTAAGAACGCAGACGGCGTTTGGGAGCGCACCAACTCAGGCAACGATCGCCGCATCACAGGGGCTTCTGGCTTGGATGACGGTCGCTATCTCGGCTCAACTGGCCCGGCTACGGCTGTGTTCCGCAAAACCAGAGTACAGGGCTACACCGATGGACTAGGCGATCGCATCATCGGTAGCTTTGGCAACTGCTCAGGCGGCACCACCCCTTGGGGAACAGTACTGAGTGCCGAGGAAAATTTCCAGGCTCAGGTACCAGAACCCGTCTACGCTGATGGCAGTTCTATGTCTCCGGGCGACAAGACGTTTGTGATCGACGATGAGGATGTTGGTGGGCAGGGCAACGTGATTGGGCTAGCTGGCAACAAGTACGGCTGGGTTGTAGAGGTCGATCCGGCTAACCCCAACGACTACGGAGTAAAGCACACTTGGCTGGGACGCTATCGCCACGAGGCAGTCGGTGTTCGGGCAGAAGCAGGCAAGCAACTGGCTTTCTATTCTGGATGCGATCGCCGGGGCGGACACCTCTACAAGTTTGTCAGCACTGGCACCGTCAGCGATCCCCAGTCCAAAGCTAACTCTCGCCTGCTGGCATCAGGAATGCTGTATGGCGCAAAATTCAACGAAGACGGTACGGGTAGCTGGATTGCTCTAGCTCCCGATACGCCAGTCAACCCTGATCTGCCCAGAACCATTGAAGGTGGCATGATTCCTCTGCCCAATCGCCCTGACGGTGGCATCGTCAAAGTAGATAGCGATGAAGCGGTGCAACAGTTCAAGCAGCAGTTCAGCACGCTAGGACAGCTTTACTCAGGCACCGATCGGGAACGTCAGGGTGCAATTTTAATTGATGCTCACTACGCAGCAAACGCAGCCGGGGTTACAGCAACCGCTCGTCCTGAAGACACTGACGTTAGACCCGATGGAACGCTGTTTATCACCTACACTTCTGGAACCTCTGGGGGTGATGGTGGCCCTGACAAGCGCATTTTCGTTGGACCCAATGGTGAAACATCCTATGAATATGGCTGGATTATGCGGCTCAACGAAGATAGCAACGAACCAGCAGCCATGACCTTTACCTGGGAAATGGTAGCGCTGGGTGGTGAACCTGCCGAAGGAGGTTTAGGTTTCGCCAACCCCGACAATCTGGAGATTGACGCTAGCGGCAACCTTTGGATGGTGACAGACATGTCTTCTGACAAACACAACCGCGCTGTTCCTAGCCGAGTTGACGAAAACGGTGAGGCAGTGAGTCAGTCCAATTTGAGAGGTTTGTTTGGCAATAACTCCATTTGGTTCATTCCAACTTCTGGAAACGACGCAGGCAAGGCGTTCTTGTTTGGCATGGGGCCAATTGACAGTGAAACAACCGGACCTTTCTTTACCCGTGACCAGCAAACTCTATTCCTCGCAGTCCAGCACCCTGGTGAAATCGGCGGCATTCGGACAGATGGAGCCGCAGAGACACGGGAATATGCAATGAAAACCACAGCTGGGCAAGAGTTTAAGCAAACTCGCGAAGTGCCAATTGGCTCCAACTGGCCCAGCAAAGTTGCAAATGACCCACCCAAGCCTGCGGTGATTGCAATTCGGCGCACTGATGGCGGCAGATTGACTACTTAAGTGAGTAAAGCAATGTGAAATTATAAGCTCACAACGTTTGACATGAGTTTATTGGGCAATGGGCGATCGCTCATTGCCCATTTTCTTAACAACATAGGAAGTTCAGGACTTACGCAGATGTACTAAATGTGGTGGTCAGCTTAGCCCAATTTCATAGCAAGAGTGGGTGATTTGAGTTGCCCAATCAAATAGTGGGATAACAGTCTGCTCTTGAG
>NZ_JACJOV010000011.1:0-1686 GCF_014695745.1 Leptolyngbya sp. FACHB-671
AGCCATCAAGGCAGGCTCAAGATACAGATGCATTACCTCACAGGCATCATGCAATCGGACTGATACAGGCGTAGTGGCAGGTGTTAAACAGACATCCCCATCTCTAAAGCGATCGCTCTGAAAGTGACCATTCAGCATCCGCTCCTTTACGATTGGGGAATGATTGCGGTGAATCGTGATGAAGTGTTGGGGAAAACAATGTTCAGGGGTTTCAAATGCATCCGTGTGTAGATGATAGGCAAACTGAATTCCCTTCCAAGACGATGTTTGGCTGGAAAGAACTGGCGGTTTTGGAAGAATCTTTAGAACGGATTTGTTGCTAGCAGCGTTAATTGTTATGGGCTCATCTCTAGTCATTGAGTATTATAGGTAGACACCCTCTAGCTTCATATGGATAACCTCTTACTACGTCCCCACAAATGTCCTTTCAGTTTAACGGTGAAGTTGTGCGGCGGTAGATAGCATTTCACTCTCAACAACTACCTCTATTCCGTCTGCACCGGCGCAGTTTTGGGCTGCTGACGCAATCTACTCAAGGGGCAGGATTACGATCGCCTGTTGGTTCGATTGCTAACTCATTTTACGAGGGAAAACACTTCCCAAATACCTGAAGTAATTTAATAGAACCCTTGAGTTTGACTTTACGCCAGATCAATGCCCAAATTATATTTTGCTCCTTGCAGAGAAACGCGATCCAAGTTTTGCTATCTGCCGTCACAGCCAAATCCGCTGTGCCATGATGTCCTGGTTGTACCTGGAGCGTTTTATTTTGAATCGTTACTGTTGCTTGGCGGCACTCAGAGCCATTAAAGGTGAAGTGGTAAACGGCACTCAATCCTTGCGACTGGTTGCGCTGAAAGAGGAGTGGTAGTCCAAAGAGAAACCCTTCAATGGATACAGGGCGAATACCACTGCTGACCAGTTTGACCGTTTTATTGGGAAAGCGTCTCGTTACATAGGTTTCTGCATCCGAGCCTGGGATCACATAAATAGTTTCAGTTTTATCCTGCAAGGGTTTTACAACGTCTCGCACAAATTCCTTGCGATCGCTTAAAAACGGCGCGATGACATCTTCTCCAGCGGGACAAGCTGCCATACAGTAAGCCGCTTTGTAGTTCGCTTTGAAGGACAAGCTTTGCCACATCGAGGCAGACTCTGCGGCGCTAAACTTTTCGCGGTAATCACTAGCACTCTTGCTGTCAGCGATCGTCTCTGCCCAGTCGGTAAACCCGCCCATAAACTCTCGGTAATTGTGGGCGTAGCAGGCTGAGAAATTGAAGTGACCATCAGGTGCGATCGCACCAACTGGACAAGCCGCGACACAAAGTTTGCAATCAATACAGGGATTATAGTCAATCGGGTAATTGTAAGCGGTAACTTCAGCCTCCATCAATACCGCCCCCAACAAGATGAAATTGCCAAATTTGGGGTGAATTACATTGCGATGTAATCCCATATGCCCCAACCCAGCAGCCACTGCAACGGGTTTATAGGAAACGACCCAAACTTTACCAGGATAGCGATCCATCTCTTGGGGAAAGGCAACGGATGGATTGATGGCACGAATACCAATCTCAGTTAATTTTCTGACAATTTTTCTTCCGACTAAATCGATATCTTCACCACAGGCATGAAATTCCGTATTCGCAATCGATCTCAAAGGTGCCCGGACGTTCTCCTGGTTCA
>NZ_JACJOV010000110.1:0-15346 GCF_014695745.1 Leptolyngbya sp. FACHB-671
GCTGCAGTGAGGACAGTTCATCGAAGGCGGACTGAACGGAAGTTGAGGGCAGAAGCTAGTTTATCAGGCAGGGGCTTCTACCCTCAATTTGAGTACTCAGTTCTGACAGTTTCATCAGGGTTGCCTGAAAAGTGACTTTGCGGCTTAAATGGGCACTTGCTAAGAGAATTGGACCAATGTAGAGGTAGCCAAATACATACTCTGGTGGAGTTGCTAACTCCAGGGAAAAAACCACGGCAAAAAGTCCCACCACTAACCAGAATGTTCCCAAATACCAGTCTTTTGAACGGAAAACATGTTGGAATTGCAACACTTGGCTCCTGAAATAGGACAGTTATTGAGCTAGCCCTATTCCAAAAGTCTAGCGATTCTCTACGTAGCTCTACCTGAAAACAACGCTCACTTCGCGTTTAGATGCAAATTTATATCTGCAAATACAAATTTGCATCTAAACAACGGCTAAACATTCTCCTTGGGAGCTATATCAGTGATCTAAAAAATGCAGTAAATGCTGCTCTATACCTTGTAATTCCTAAATTGGAGTTTCACCATCAGTGAGTAGGGACGGTTGAAAAGTTGAGTTGTTAGTTCTCGGTCAATGCTGAGATATTTGATAGCTCATCAATTCAGCAACAGTCTATTCACTGATGTCGGAGTTGAATGTCTTATGTTGCAAGGATGGATTCAGATCGCGCTGACGCTGCTAATTGTCGTGACACTCACCCCCTTCTTTGGGCACTATCTGGCAAAGGTGTTTATGGAAGAGAGAACTCTACTTGATCCGGTTCTCAATCCAGTTGAGCGGGGGCTTTACTCATTGATTGGGGTGAGGTTAAAAGAGAATATGACGGGCTGGCAGTATGCCCGGGCGATCGTCTACAGCAATGCGGTGATGGCGATACTGATTTTTGCCATCATCATGTTTCAGCCATTTTTGCCATTTAACCCAACTGGGATTCCTGCTCCTACCTGGGATACGGCGTTGCACACCACAATTTCGTTTATTACGAATACCAATCAACAGCATTACTCTGGAGAAACCTATCTCAGTTACGCTAGCCAGATGTGGGGATTGGGCTACCCTATGTTCACGTCTGCCGCGACTGGTTTGGCGGTGGGGATTGCCTTTATTCGAGGATTGACGGGCAGACCACTGGGCAATTTTTATGTGGATCTGATGCGAGCGATTACCCGTGTGTTGTTGCCCATCAGTATTGTGGGGGCGATTATCCTGATTATTGCAGGTGTGCCAGAAACCCTGGCAGGTCCCCTAGTTGTTCCTACCCTGGAAGATCCAGCAATCAATCAGGCGATCGCCCGTGGTCCTGTTGCTCACTTTGAAATCATTAAAGAACTGGGTGAAAACGGCGGCGGTTTCTTTGCGATTAATTCCGCACATCCGTTTGAAAATCCGAATGGGTTTACCAATTTGCTGCAATTAGTGGCGATTTTGTCTATTCCCAGTTCGTTGATTTACACCTACGGAATATTTGCCAACAACATCAAGCAATCCTGGTTAATTTATCTGATTCCGTTCAGCATTCTGGTTGGGTTCATCATTGTTACGGCGATTGGGGAATACAACGGCAATCCACTGGTCAAGACCTTACTGGGTGTTGATCAGGCTCCCAACTTAGAAGGCAAAGAAGTGCGATTTGGCTGGGCGCAATCTGCTTTGTATGCCGTAGCGACAACTGGCACGATGACCGGAGCGGTCAATAGTTTACATGACTCCTTCATGCCTAATGGAGGTTTCTCTACCCTGTCTAATATGTTTTTCCAAATTGTGTTTGGTGGACAGGGAACGGGAACTGCCTACCTGTTTGCCTATCTAATTCTGGCAGTGTTTGTCACAGGGTTAATGGTGGGACGCACACCCGAATTTTTGGGACGCAAGATTGAGAAACGGGAAGTGGTGCTGGCAAGTTTCCTGATTCTGCTGGTTCACCCAATCGCCATCCTGCTTCCCAGTGCGATCACCTTGGCATTTCCAGACCTCCAGGGCATCAGCAATCCCGGTTTTCATGGTTTAACCCAAGTTATTTATGAATATGCTTCCGCTGCCGCCAATAATGGCTCTGGCTTTGAAGGACTAGTAGATTCGCAACCTTCGCCAATTGCAATTGAGGCGGGGGCAACGACCAGTACAACCGCTCTCTGGTGGAACCTAAGTACTTGTTTTAGCTTGCTGGTAGGACGCTACGTCCCCATCACCGCTTTACTTTTCCTTGCCGATAGTATGTCTCGCAAGCAGCCTGTCCCTGCAACGGCTGGAACCTTACGAACCGATACAGGGCTATTTACCGGAGTAACGGCTGGCGTAATTCTGATTCTGGGCGCACTGACCTTCTTTCCAGTACTAGCACTAGGTCCAGTGGCAGAGGCATTTCAAATTGTCAACGGAATTGGGTAGGAGTTTTGAGCATTTATGAAAACTAGAAACGGATCTTCTCCATCTACATCCTCTCACCCAATTCGAGTTCCCACTGATCGCCGTGATGATCGCAAACACACCCCAAAAGCCGATCGCAAGGGGCTGTATCAACGCGCCATTCGAGAATCATTTGTTAAGTTGAACCCGCGTGTGGCAGTGCGTAATCCCGTCATGTTTGTGGTGTGGCTAGGGACGATCGTGACTCTGCTGGTTACCATCAATCCCAATCTGTTTGGCACAGTTCAGGAAACTGTTGGTCAGCAACGAATACTCAATGGCATTATCACGTTCATTTTGTTCTTTACAGTGCTCTTTGCCAACTTTGCCGAAGCCATTGCCGAAGGGCGAGGAAAGGCACAGGCGGATGCATTGCGATCGACCCGTAGTGATACAGTTGCGCGTAAAATGCTGCCTGATGGTGCGATTCAGGATGTCAGTTCTACTGAATTGCGCCGGGGCGATCAGGTGAAAGTGATAGCGAGAGACATGATTCCTGCGGATGGTGAAGTGATTCAGGGCATTGGTTCGGTGGATGAATCAGCCATCACCGGGGAATCGGCTCCGGTCTTGAAACAACCGGGTACAGATATTGCTAGTTCCGTCACGGGGGGTACTCGCCTGCTCTCGGATGAACTGATTGTGCGAATTACCTCTGATCCAGGGCAAGGATTCATCGACCGCATGATTTCTCTGGTAGAAGGAGCCGAACGCAGCAAAACCCCGAATGAGATTGCGCTAACGGTGTTGCTAGCCGTGTTGACCCAGGTGTTTTTGATTGTTGTCGCCACAATCCCAGCTATTTCTGGTTACATTGCTGGCTTTTTAGACAGTGTTGTCGGAACAGCGACAGGTAATGGTTTGCGTTCTGGAACGAGCATCGCTATTTTGATTTCCCTTCTGGTTGCCCTCATTCCCACCACGATTGGCGGACTGTTGAGTGCGATCGGCATTGCCGGGATGGATCGGGTGGCTCAGTTTAACGTCATTGCCACCTCTGGACGTGCTGTAGAAACCTGTGGTGATGTAAACACGCTAGTTCTTGATAAAACCGGGACAATTACACTGGGAAACCGTTTAGCCGACGAGTTTATTCCTGTGAACGGTCATAATCTTCAAGACGTTGCTGATGTTTGTTTGGTCGCCAGTGTGTTTGATGAGACTCCTGAAGGAAGATCGATCGTCCAACTAGCTCAGAAATTAGGTGCAAACTTTGAACTGGATGGGCAACCCGCAGAGGGAATCGAGTTCTCAGCTAGAACCCGTATGAGTGGAACTGATCTCGATAGTCAAGAGTATCGCAAAGGAGCAGTGGATGCAATTAAGGGATTTGTGCGATCGCGCGGTGGTCAAGTTCCCACAACTCTGGATGAAGCCTACGAACGTGTTTCCCGCTTAGGTGGAACGCCTCTTGCCGTCTGCCAAGGCAATGAACTCTACGGTGTAATCTACCTCAAGGACATCGTGAAACCCGGACTGCGAGAACGGTTTGACCAACTGCGGCGCATGGGTGTCAAAACCATCATGCTCACAGGCGATAACCGCATTACTGCCTCTGTGATTGCTCAGGAAGCGGGAGTGGATGATTTTATTGCTGAAGCCACCCCTGAAGACAAAATTGATGTCATTCGCCTTGAGCAAGCTCAAGGCAAGCTCGTTGCCATGACCGGAGATGGCACCAATGATGCACCTGCTCTGGCTCAAGCCAATGTTGGAGTAGCCATGAACTCTGGCACTCAGGCGGCAAAGGAAGCTGCCAACATGGTCGATCTAGATTCTGATCCAACTAAATTGATCGACCTGGTGACAATCGGGAAACAACTCCTGATCACCCGTGGCGCGTTGACCACCTTCTCCGTTGCCAACGACATCGCCAAATACTTTGCGATTATTCCCACTATTTTTGCGGCTGCCGGGATTGGTGCACTCAACATCATGGGCTTAAAGAGTGCCCAATCGGCAATCGTCTCTGCCCTGATATACAACGCTTTGATTATCCCGGTCCTGATCCCTCTAGCTTTGCGAGGTGTACAGTTCCGACCCCTTACCGCCGATCAACTGCTACAACGCAACATTTTGGTTTATGGGTTAGGTGGCATCATTGCCCCGTTTATTGCAATCAAGGCGATTGATCTAATCTTGCCGTTGTCCTAACCCTTCAAATTCCTTTCTAGCTATGAACCGCAAATCCTTAAAACCATCACTTCCATCAATTAAGATGACGACTCAAACACTTGAAACAGTCTCAGAAATCTGGTCAGAATGGCGCAGGCAAAAGCTGCCACTGTACCTGTTTCTGACACTGTGCTTCAACCTGGTCATTGCCCCTGTTGTTTATGCAGCCAGTGGCAATGAATTCTCCCGTACTCAAGCCTGGTCATTGGGACTATTGGGACTGGGAACTGTTGTGCTTTCCATTTATCTATTCTTTGTCATGTTTGTACCGGAGAAGTTTTAATGAGTTTCGCACGCGAGGCAGGTCGAGCCATTCGATCAACCCTGGTACTCTGGGTCATCACCGCTCTGATTTATCCGTTAGTCATGGTTGCCTTTGGGCAAATCGCCTTTCCCTTTCAGGCAAACGGCAGCATCCTGACCAATACTCAAGGTCAGCCCGTCGGATCAGCCTTAATTGGACAGCCGTTTACAAGCGATCGCTACTTCAACAGTCGCCCCAGCATCACCAACTACAGCACTGCTAATCCTACGAACGACGAAGCCGGTGTTCTTAAAACTGGTATATCGGGTGCAAGTAACCTGGCTCCTTCCAATCCTGATCTACTCAAGCGAGTCCAGGAAACAACAACCCAATTGAAACAGGCGGAAATTCAACCTACCACAGACTTGGTCTATACCTCCGGCTCCGGGCTTGATCCCCACATCACACCAGAGGCAGCCAGAGCGCAAGCCACACGGATTTCAGGAGTACGTAGACTTCAGCCCAATCAAGTGGAACTGTTAATTGTTCAAAATACAGAGGGGCGATTCCTAGGCATTTTCGGTGAACCTGGTGTGAATGTATTAAAGCTTAATCTTGCTCTCGATGCATTGAATCCTGCAAGTTAACCCATGTACCCATCTCCAAATTCTTCCCCTGACCGTACATACATCTGTCCTGCCCGTCGGGGTAAGCACAAAATTTTCATTGGTATGGCTCCGGGTGTGGGCAAGACCTTCAAAATGCTGGAGGAGGCATATCAACTCAAGCAATGTGGAGTCGATGTGGTAATTGGACTGCTGGAGACCCACGGACGCAAGGAAACTGCAGAAAAAGCCGAAGAGTTGGAGATGGTGCCACGCCAGTGGGTCAACCACAATGGAGTTGTCCTAACGGAAATGGATACGGAGGCAGTGTTGGCGCGTCAACCCCAACTGGCTCTGGTAGATGAACTCGCCCATACGAATGTTCCTGGCTCTCAGCGAGAAAAACGCTATCAGGATGTAGAAATTATTCTGGCAGCAGGAATTGACGTTTACTCCACTGTCAATATTCAACATCTGGAGAGTCTGAATGATTTAGTTGCTCGGATTACAGGGGTAGTGGTGCGAGAGCGCGTGCCCGATCGCCTCCTAGAAGAAGCCGATGAAGTGATTGTGGTTGACGTCACACCTGAAACCCTGGAGGAGCGACTACGGGACGGCAAAATTTATGCGATGGAGAAAGTGGAGCAATCGCTGCAAAACTTTTTTCAGCGGCGCAACCTGATTGCCTTACGAGAATTAGCCTTACGAGAAGTCGCTGACAACATTGAAGAAGATGCCCTTGAGGAAGCATCCAATGGAACCAAAACGGATCCTCTTTTTTGCAGTATTCATGAGCGAGTTCTAGTCTGTGTTTCAACCTATCCCAATGCGATTCAGTTAATTCGGCGTGGTGCCCGGATTGCCGGATATATGCACGCACCCTTCTACTGTTTATTTGTTGATGATCCCGACCGCTTTCTCACTAAAGCAGAGAGTTTGCACGTTGAGACTTGTGAACGGCTTTGCAAGGAGTTCGGCGGAGAATTTATTCGAGCCAAAGACTATGACAAAGCAAAGGCGATCGCAGAAGTTGCTAGAAGCTACTACATCACTCAAATTGTGATTGGTGAAAGTCAGCGATCACATTGGAAATTAATCTTACGTGGATCACTTACACACAAACTGTTACGACTGCTCAAAAATATTGATGTGCACATTATTGGGGGTAAAGGTAGCGGTGTGATGTAGCAAGTCGGGCTCTGTCGCAAAAACTATTGGGAACGAACAAATGGCTTAATCCGGACTCAATTAAGCAACAAGTCCAAAAATTCGAGACACGAATTCTACTTGTGATCGCACATCGCTTCTCTCAACACCCTGAATCTGTCCCTTACGAATCATATTCATCGCTTCAATTCCTCTCAACGTTTGTCTGGCACTGTTGAACGACTTGAATCCCAGCATTGGTTTGACGATGCGCTTAATGTTGCGATGATCTTGCTCAATCAGGTTATTCAAATATTTCACCTGCCGCAGTTCGGTCTGGGCTGCCAGCGTTTGATCGCTTTTTAGCCGTTCAATGGCGACCGGATAAGCCGCATTCTTGTCCACATTGATGACGCGTGGTTGGCTGACATGGCTAGCTTTCAACACTTTACGAAAGAAGCGCGCCGCTGCTTTGCCATCTCGCGAGCGCACTTAACAGAAAGTCCAATGTATTGCCTTGTGAATCTACAGCGCGATACAGATATTTCCACTCGCCTTTGATTTGGATATACGTCTCGTCAACCTTCCACGAGTCGTTTGTCGGCTTCAAGTGTGGTCGAATGCGTTTGTCGAGTTCTGGGGCATACTTCAACACCCAACGGTTGATGGTCGAGTGATCCACCTTCACTCCACGCTCAGCCATCATTTCCTCCAAATTCCGCAAACTCAGCGAGTAGCGGCAATACCATCGCAAATTCAGCAGGATGATCTCTGGCAAAAAATGCCGCCACTTAAACAGGGATGAAGGAGACATAGAAAAATCAGGTGCAAGAGTTTAAGCTATCACACCTTACCATTGACCGATTTTTGTGACACAACCTAGAGTTGCTGGGTGCCGACATCGCGAATGTGAGGAGAGAAGGATAACCCTAATAGATCAAACAAGGCAAAGATGAGTTCGGTGTAGCCTGGAGTATCGGTGGTATGTTCCAGAATGGTCAACTCCGTCTCATTCCCGAGAATGCTATCAAGGAAATAGGTGGCATCGCGCATCGTCGAAGGAATCACCTTACTCAGAAACCGCGATCGCATTAATCAGACTCGCAGTCGCAGTCGCAAGGAGGGTGAGCTAGAACAAATTCCCGTCGAGTTTGAACCGCTGAGTCAACTGGTGTTTAGTGTGCTGGTGGTGTACCGTAAAGCTGAAGCCGATACGCCCCTTTATGCGATCGCTGCAGACATTTGGCAGGGGCAAGAAAGGGTGGCGATCGTGCCTCCAGTCCGTTAGAGTTGTCGGGAAATAGAACAAAACCCCTTGAAAACCTTACCCAGCAAGCTTTACCGCTATTTTTACCAGAAATCGCTACACCCTCTGCAGAACATAGCTTTCAGCCGCTTTTCTCGCTATTACCCAACAAGTCTATTGGAAGTATTCAATGAACTAATTGCGTTCTGTCGCTTTAAGAGAGAACGTGTGGTTGGTCAGCATTGCAATATTTCTGTACCATATCAATGTGAATTCTTTAAGTAGTTGCTTCATACTGGCTGGATGAGCGACCACCCACATGTTCAGACTGAGGCAAACGCAAGCTAAGGCTAATAAAATGTAGGTAGGAGGCATGACCACTCCAATACTGAACCAGGTAAAATCGTGCAACAGCAAAACCAACGCAAACAGGCTCGCCGCAAAGGCTGACCAATAAACCTGGACTGAGGATTGAAACCTGACTACCAGGTATAGGGTGCATAGGGTTAACAAAAGATTAGCGGGCACCAAAAAGGCGCAGATTGTAATGCAATAATTTCGTGAAAAATCAAACAAAAAAGTCATATTTTTTTATCCCTTAAAAGCTAAAAAATGAGAGTGAGCGGTTGATAGGCTGTTGCCTTACTTCTGTCTTTTGTGCGCTTTGAGACAAAAGGAATTCATCTATTTTTGAGACGAAGTTGGGTTGATAGTTAACAGAGTTAAACGAAGCTCAGATACTTCAAATCCTGCAATCTGAAACCTCGTTCTTGATCTACAAAGTGTCTTAAAACTGTATTGGCACCAGGCTGGTCGCCTCGCGACATGTAGCGTGATCGCTGTTTATCTCTCCATTCTAATTCAGAACGATTGTCTCTAACCATTTACGGGTTCGTCTGCCTGAACCCAGACGTTCATTTCAGGCAGGGTTAGAAGTCCAGATTGAGTGGCTAATGCGACATCCGCTGCATCTCAACCATAGGCGATCGCAATCCGATTTCCCTATGGTTCTGATTGGGTCGCATCAAAGGCGTACCAGTGACCACCGATAAACGCTTCAAACTAAAGAGCGAGAATCAAATAAATCACACTATCAGTTTTGTGGTTTTGCTGTGTAATTCCACTGGGGTAAGTACTCATCAAATACAATTTCCATTGTCTCCTTAAACTCTTGAGTTACTTTTCGTCCTGTTTCATAAACGTTATCTAAAATCGTTTCCATCACACTAAACCCGGTTTGTGTCTTCGACTTTGCCATCAAGTCTCGAACCATTTCAACACTCTAAGACTTACTCCTTGACAAACCCGTGTGAAATGAGGGAAAAACGATGTTCAATGGGGTTGTACCTTGACGTGTAGGAAGGGGAATGAGCGATGCGAATCTCAATGCCCTCAGTATCGAGAGTTGTGGTACGGCTTCTACTTAAAGCTTAATTAAGCACAACGCGATCGAGTAAATCATCTTAGAGTAAAGGTGATAGCTGCCACAGTGAATGCCTGACTAACCTATGCCTTCTGACTCCTCGCAACCACCGATATTTGAATTAACTGGGGAACCAGTTGATGCACCTTTTCCTATTGTGGGAGTAGCTGCCTCTGCGGGAGGGTTAGAAGCCTTTACGCAGTTACTCAGCCACCTTCCAACCGATACTGGAATGGCATTTGTGCTGATTCAACATTTAGCGCCAGATCATGAGAGTTTGTTGAGCGAGATTCTCAACAGAGTCACACAACTGTCAGTCCGCGAAGTACAGAACAACACAACCGTAGAGCCAAACCAAGTTTATGTGATTCCGCCTAATACCAAAATGGTGCTCTCAAACGGTGTGCTGCAACTGTCGCCCCGGGAGAAGGTGTTTGGCAGGTATATGCCGGGGGATGCTTTTTTTGCTTCGCTGGCATCCGATCGCGGACACAAAGCGATCGCCATCGTTTTATCGGGGTTAGATGGCGATGGATCGTTGGGGTTGAAAGCAATCAAGGCAGCTGGCGGGGTGACATTTGCTCAGTGTAAAGACACAGCCCAATTTGACAGCATGCCAAATACGGCGGTTGCTACGGGAGATGTCGATTTTGTGCTGCCGCCCGCAAAAATT
The DNA here is from genome assembly GCF_014695745.1 of Leptolyngbya sp. FACHB-671. NCBI lineage: Bacteria > Bacillati > Cyanobacteriota > Cyanophyceae > Leptolyngbyales > Leptolyngbyaceae > Leptolyngbya > Leptolyngbya sp. FACHB-671. The sequence goes on from NZ_JACJOV010000110.1 coordinate 9,944, forward strand.
GCTGAAGAATTGGCAAACCTGAGTCGCAATCCGATGTTGGACCACTCACAGTCACCGGGCTTGGCGGAGGAATTACCTCAACCTGCCGATGCCCTGGCGACGATCTTTGCCTTACTGCGATCGCACACAGGGGTTGACTTTAGCCGCTACAAGCCCAACACGATCAATCGGCGAATTCAGCGACGAATGCTGCTGTATAAGTTGGAACAGTTGGAGGACTATGTTGCTTATCTACAAGCGCATCCGGCTGAGGTCAAGGCTCTGTATGAAGAAATTCTGATCCATGTGACTAGCTTTTTCCGCGATCCAGACGCGTTCGACTTGTTGAAAGAGCGAGTCTTTTCTACGATTACGCAAAACAAATCTGCTGACATGCCAATTCGGATCTGGGTGGCGGGCTGTTCGACGGGTGAAGAGGTGTATTCGATCGCCATCTGCCTGCTGGAATTTTTGGAGGATCAGTCTGTCCAATTCCCGATCCAGATTTTTGCGACGGATATCAGCGAAATAGCGATCGACAAAGCCAGAGCAGGCGTTTATGCCGAGAATCAGATGGTGGAAGTGTCAACGGCGCGCCGCCGCCGTTTTTTTCATGCCATTGAGGGAGAGCGATTTCAAATCAATAAGGCGGTACGTGAACTCTGTGTATTTGCCCGTCAAAATTTAGGCAGCGATCCCCCGTTTTCTAATCTTGATTTGATTAGCTGCCGCAATCTGCTGATTTATTTGGGAGACGCACTGCAAAAGCGGATTATGCCGATCTTCCATTACAGTCTTAATCCAGCAGGTTTTCTGTTGCTGGGCACCTCTGAGAGCATTGGTCAAGTCTCAGACTTATTTACGTTAGTCGAGAAAAAGTACAAGCTTTACGCTAAGAATCCTACTGCTACTCGTCCAATATTTTCGTTCATCCCTAGCAACTATCCGTTGCCGAAGGCGAACGATCGCCAGCCAATGTCTGCCCCAACCGAAGAGTTTGACTTAGAAAAAAAGATCGATCACCTGATTGCTAACCATTACGCTCCAGTGGGAGCGGTACTTGACGACAAAATGCAGGTGCTGCAATTTCGGGGAAATGTCGATCACTACTTAAAACTCGTCTCTGGAGTTGCAAACCTCAACCTATTCAACTTATTAAGGGAGGGCCTGCTGGTCGAGGTACGGGCTGCTATTTATCAAGCCCAACGACAAGAAATGCCTGTCATTAAGAACGGTCTCCGCCTAGAAGAGAGTGAACACGCCAGAGTCGTTAACCTTCAGGTGATTCCCTTTAAAATTCCACCGACTGAAGAACGCCGCTTTTTAGTGCTGTTTGAAGACATCCCCCCTACTAGCAGCCCCAGCCCGATCAATTCGGATATTCCTCAGGGAGAGTTAGAGCAGGAAAACGCACGACTCAGGAGAGAACTTGCCGCTGCCAACCAGGAACGAGCCGCAACTCAAGAATATTTGCAGGCAATTATTAAAGAGCAGGAGTATACCAATCAAGACCTCAAAGTTGCCAATGAAGAAATTTTGTCCAGCAATGAGGAACTGCAAAGCACCAATGAGGAGCTAGAAACTGCTAAAGAAGAGATACAGGCAACCAACGAAGAACTCAACACCACGAATGAAGAACTTCGTAGCCGCAACGGGGAATTGCATCAGGTCAATAATGATCTGACCAATTTGCTGGCTAGCATTAACATCCCGATTCTGATGTTGACCAACGACTTACGCATTCGCCGCTTCACGCCGATGGCACAGCGTTTATTCAACTTCATCCCGGGGGATGCCGGACGACCCCTGAGCGACATCAGAGCCAATCTCAACATCCCAGACTTAGAGTCGCTACTGTTGGAGGTGCTGGAAACCCTCAGTGTGAAGGAGCTAGAGGTGCAAACTCAGGGAGGGCACTGGTATACGTTGCGGATGCGCCCCTACCGCACCACTGAGAACCAGATCGATGGCGTGGTGATGGTGCTGCTAGATATTGATGCCGTCAAGCGTAGTGCTGCCACCCTCGAAGCAGCCCGGAACTATGCCGAAGCGATCGTCGAAACAGTGCAAGTGCCGCTGCTGGTGCTGGAGCCTGATTTCCGAGTAAATACCGCCAATCGATCGTTCTATGACACGTTTCAGGTGGCTCCTCCTGAAACCGCGCAGACGCTACTGTTTGATTTGGGCAACGGTCAATGGAATATTCCTGGACTGCGATCGCTTCTGGAAGACGTTCTGACCAACAATACAGATTTGCAAAACTTTGAGGTCGAGCATGATTTTGAGCGGATTGGACACAAAGTCATGTTGCTGAATGCCTGGAAGATTATTCAAACTGAGGAAGCTCAACGACTTTTGCTGTCGGTTGAAGACATCACCGATCGCAAGCAGTTTGAAGCCGAGCGATCGCAACTCCTGAGCCAAGAGCAAACTGCCCGTCAACAGGCAGAAGCGGCTAACCGCGCCAAAGACGAATTTTTGTCGAACCTCTCCCATGAACTCCGCAACCCGCTCAATACGATGCTGGGCTGGTCGCAATTGCTCTGCAACCGCCAACTCGATGGGGCAACCGCAGCTCGTGGGTTAGAAGTGATTGGGCGGAGCGCTAGGGCCCAATCTCAACTGATTGAGGACATGCTCGATATTTCTCGCATTACCAGTGGCAAGCTGCACCTCAACACGAGGCTGCTAGATCTGGTCTCCCTTGTAAATCTTGCGATCGAATCGGTTCAACTTGCCGCTGAGTCAAAAACGATTCAAATCGTTTCGCAGCTAAACACTGCAACCGTTGTGGGCGATAGCGATCGCCTCCAGCAAGTGTTGTGGAATTTGCTGTCTAACGCGATTAAGTTCACGCCTCCCGGTGGACGGATAGAAATCACGGTAGCATCGATGCAAGCTGATGCTGAAATTCGCATCAACGACAGTGGACAGGGCATTCCGCTAGATTTGTTGCCCTATGTGTTCGATCGCTTCCGTCAAGGAGACTCTAGCACCACGAAAACGAGGCAGGGGTTGGGGTTAGGTTTGGCGATCGTCCGGCATATTGTAGAACTGCATGGCGGTACAGTACAAGCTGAAAGTCTGGGTGAAGGGCAAGGAACCACCATTACGGTGAGACTCCCTCTCCGCTCAATGCCCCCAGAGGTGACATTGCCGATTAACTTAGAACCTATAACAGAGGAAGATACAGAACCCGTAAACCAGGAAGTTCCCTCCCTGGCAGGCTTACGCATTCTGGCGGTGGATGATGAAGTGGATAACCTGGACTTGGTGAAGTACATCCTAGAAGATGTAGGAGCAGAGGTTGAGACGGTTACTTCAGGTAGAGAAGCGATCGCTTCTTTGACTAAATCTCCCAGCAGATATGATGTACTTCTGGCTGACATTGGAATGCCAGATGAAGATGGGTTTTCGCTGATTCGGCAGGTGAGAGCATTAGACGAGATTGCTGGGGGACAGATTCCTGCAGCAGCAATTACAGCTTATGTCAGCGATCAAGAGCAGCAACAGGCGATCGGAGCGGGGTTTCAAATACACATCGCTAAACCGATTGAGCCGACTCAATTGATCCGGATGGTGGCAAACCTGAGTGGACGAGTAAGCGAGGAGGAAGTGCAGGGTCAAGACTAATAGATAGATTGAGCATATCTGCCCGTATTCCGTAGAATGTAGGCAACAACCGCCATTAAAGCAAGCTAGGGTTTAACAAGTATGGTATCCCCACAGTTAAGGGCGGTGTATCAAAGAGCATGGGTACTACAACAACAAACAAATGACCTACCCGAATCACAGCAAGCGCTCTTATCGGAAGCGCTGACAGAGCTTCAGGCAGTTTTAGAAGAATTGCAGGCATCTGAGGCAGAACTGCATCTTCAAAATGAAGCGTTAGTTAACACTCGTCAAGCTGTAGAATCGGAACGTCAGCGCTACCGCGAACTGTTTGAATTTGCACCAGATGGTTATTTGGTCACAGATGCCAACGGCAGAATCGAGGAAGCCAATAATGCGATCGCGACTCTCCTCAATGTTTCCCAAGAGTTTCTGGTCGGCAAGCCGCTGCTAGTTTTTATTGATCAGCCCGATCGTTCCTCATTTCATCTCAAACTCGATCGGTTACAGCAGTTAGACAAGCTGCAAGATTGGCAGATTCGTCTCCGTTCACCCCAGCGATCGCCCTTTGATGCAGCGCTAACGGTTACTGTAGTTCGCAATGCATTGGGTCAGATCGCTAGCCTGCGATGGCTGCTGCGCGACATCACCGAGCGCAAGCAAGTCGAACGGCTTTTAGAAAACCTCAACTCAGAACTAGAACGACAAGTGCAAGAGCGTACGGCTGAGTTACAGCAGGCGCTTGATTTTGAGGCGGGTCTAAAACGCATTACCGACAAAGTGCGGGACAGTTTGGATGAAAGCCAGATTCTACAGACCGTGGTACAGGAACTAGCACTCGTACTGGGTGTAATCTGCTGTGATGCTGCGCTGTACGACCTCGACTTAGCCACGTCCACAGTCCGCTATGAGTTCACAAACTTTGAGGTTGAGGGAGTTACCCGTTCACCCTCGTTGTTAGGACAGGTTATCTTAATGAGAACCTCACCTGAAGCTTATTACCAGCTTCTACAGGGTGAACATTTTCAGTTTTGTGGAATTGGGCAGAACCCAGTTCGGCATCTTACAATTCTGGCTTGTCCTATTGTTGATGATCAGGGCGTTTTAGGTGACTTGTGGTTATTTAAGCCACAGCAGGATGTTTTTTATGAGTCAGAAATTCGCCTGGTGCAGCAAGTTACAAACCAGTGTGCGATCGCCATTCGGCAGGCTCGGCTCTATCAAGCTTCGCAAGTTCAGATTCAGGAGATGAAAAAACTTGACCAACTCAAAGATAGTTTTCTCAGCACCACATCTCATGAACTTCGCTCCCCTATTACCAACATGAGAATGGCAATTCGGATGTTAAAAATTGCGCTTGAGCAAGAGCGAACTGCTGCTGAAGAGGTAACAACATTAGAGAAAAGAAATACGGTCGATCGATATCTCAACATTTTAGATGCGGAGTGCGATCGAGAAATTAGCTTGATTAATGATTTGCTAGACTTTCAGCGATTGGATGCAGGTGAACATCCTCTCAGCATAAAACCCATCCAGCTATGTGACTGGCTTCCTCAAGTGATTGCCCCTTTTCGGGAACGGGCGCGCGATCGCCAGCAAACCTTTCAGATAAATCTCCCCTCAAATTTGCCTGTCCTGATGTCCGATGCGGCAACCTTAGAGCGAATTTTAACAGAGCTATTCAACAATGCCTGCAAATGGCGTTGTTGCATGATTGAGAATTGAGCCAATCAAGTTCTAAACTAGGTTGAGATTAAGCTTTAACTTCATAGCTATCAGGCTTTGCAACTTGGATCATGCGATTGAGAGCAG
>NZ_JACJOV010000111.1:0-39505 GCF_014695745.1 Leptolyngbya sp. FACHB-671
GTTAGCTTCTCGTTGTCTTACTCTTTCAGCCATGCCAGACACCATTCGTGGACACACACTTTTTCATTGGTGGAAGGAGGAATAAATTAGTGTCACTCTACCATCCGGATTCCGTATTAGATCTTGCTTCCTATGCAACACTCAGCCAGCGGTAGAGAGCCTTTTGCTCAGATTTAACTTCATCTAGGGAGGTGTAGTAGTAATCTTCCCAGTTCTTTTCAGGCAGCCCTGAGAAAACCATCAGGTTGAGTGGGTAAAGCTCACTATCCGTACAGCGGCGGAAATCATCGCGAAATAGGAAAATAGCTTTGTGAAGGGCGATCGCCATTCCCAGTTCAACCATGACCCCTTCATCGGGCGGCGTTCCATTCACGATAGCAAAAATGCCATCACAGTTTTTCACATCGTTGAAATCTGCCTGTGCGACCTGATAAGCCCAGCCGACTTGGGAGAAATCGACCTGATTGTTGCGCTCAAATGGCTCCCAAACTTCTGCCCCTAGCGCCTCTAGCACCTGAACGATGGGCGGCAACAGCAACGCCTTTTGTTGTTGAGAAAACCCGTAGGGGCTAGCTAAATAAATTGTCTTGCGCGTCACCTTTGTCTCCCAATTACTGCATAATCCGAGATGCATTCTAAAAGCATCGTGCCAAGCTTGTTTGTATCATGCGATTATCTGAAAGGAGGCAGCGATCGCACAAAGTCACATGGATCTGAAGGAAAGTTGAATGACTAGCTTGAAATGGGGGCAAACCGCAATCAACCTGAACGAAGTCAATCAGCAGTTTGCAGAAGCAGACGCAGTTCAGATTGTGCAATGGGCGGTTGATACGTTTGACAGCGGCTTGGCAATGACGACGAGCTTTGGCATTCACTCTGCTGTAATGCTGCATATGGTGACATGCATCGTTCCTGACATTCCGGTGATCTGGATTGATACGGGCTATTTGCCCACTAAAACTTACCTCTTTGCAGACCAGTTGAGCGATCGCCTCAAGCTCAACCTCAAGGTCTATCAGTCTTCCCTTAGCCCTGCCCGAATGGAAGCCCTTTATGGTCGGCTGTGGGACCAAAACGATGTGGAGTCGCTTAATCGTTATGACCAACTCCGCAAAGTCGAGCCGATGCAGCGAGCCCTGCGCGAGTTAAACGTTACCGCATGGCTGGCCGGGCTTCGCAGCAGCCAAACCGACCACCGCAAAACGCTGGATTTCGTTAACCTTCAGGGCAGCATTTACAAGGTGCTACCGATTCTGCGGTGGAGTTCTAAGCAAGTGTATGACTACCTTCAAGCCTATGACTTACCCTATCATCCGCTGTTTGATGAAGGCTACGTTACGGTGGGCGATTGGCACTCTAGCCGCCCCCTCACCGCTACAGATGAGGACGAACGCGACACCCGCTTTAATGGCTTGAAGCAGGAATGTGGAATCCACTTACCGCAAAGCTTGGGAGAGTCAGCTAGCCTTGACTCTAGTTCGCTGTAAGCCATTGCAGCAATCAACTCGATCGCTGACTCATTAAAGATGAAGTGGAATACAAAATCAGGGCTGTCCAAATTAGCCCAAACGTGATCGCGTGAGTTAGGGTAAACGGTTCACGGTAGAGCCACAGGGCTAACACAAGCTGCAAACTGGGAGCCAGATATTGAAAAAATCCCAATGTGGAAAGCCTCAACCGTTTAGCCGCATTGTTAAACCACAGCAGTGGCAGTGAAGTTGTCACCCCTGCACCAATAAACAGCAAACTGGTTGCCCAACTTGTGCCAAAGTGTCCTGTGCCTGTCGCGGCCCAATAGCCAGTGGCAGCAAGGGCGATCGGAGTAACGAGTAACGTTTCCATTGCCAATCCGGCCATTGGCGCAACGGGCACCACTTTTCGCAACAAGCCGTAGCAGGCAAAGGAAAACGCCAACACTAGCGCAATCCAGGGAACTTCTCCCAGTTGCCAGATAAAGTTCGCAACTCCGAGTCCTGCTAAAACTACAGCCAGGGTTTGCCATCGGTTTAACTGTTCTTTGAGAAACACAAACCCGAGCAGGACGTTCACAAGCGGGTTGATGAAGTATCCTAAGCTGGTTTCTACGACGCGATCGGCATTTACGGCGTAGATGTAAAGTCCCCAATTAAAAGTGAGTAGTGAGGCAGTTAAAAAGAGAGTGGAGAGATGAGTGGGCGATCGCCAGATTTTAGCAAATTCAGCTCTGCGCCGTTGCAGCAGCAATAACCCAGTGAGAAACACCATTGACCAAATGATGCGATGGCTAAGAACTTCTATAGGCGGAATCTGCCCAAAAAACTTCCAATAAATGGGCAGTAGCCCCCAGGATGAATAGGCAAAAATAGCATACAAAGCACCCGTTTTAGTTGTAGTGCTGGGAGATGCAGAATGATCAGGATTGCGGTTCAAAGGAATTTAGTGGAGAGCATACAATCCCTATCCTAAAGCCCCTATCCTAAAGCGTAGTATGAACTTTTTGGGTTAGCTGCACTAGAAGGGCGAAAAGAAGAACACATCCACGGATAAATTGAATTCTCCCATATTAACCCTGTGAGAGTTTAATTGTGAGAACCGTTTTTATTAGGGATAGATGTAGGATCGAGGTTCTTCACGTACTTTTGCAAAGATGCGATCGAGCGGTAGTTATTTTCTACATACCGAACGATCAGGCTCATTCGAGTAAACAATTTCTCTAGAGAAACGATCCGTTTTTCGATGGCCATTACATCTTGCTCTACTTTTACCATTTGATTAAGGGTAAGGTTTTCACTCTCAATAGAGCTTTCGATCAGCGAAAGGCGATTTTCAAAAGTACCAATGGGTTGAGTTCCTGTTTCAATTTGCTGCTCTAAACGCTGCTCCATCTTTAGAAATTCTTCGGTTGAAATCCCATCAACTCGCTCAACGAAGCTTTCAACTTGAGCTAGTCGATTCTCTAGATTGGCAAATGATTCGCTCAACTCTTTAACTTGTTGTTCTAACTTATAGTCCCTTCTCAAGTAGGTCTCAATTGCACGGATGCGGTTTTCTAAGGTTGTGGTAGATTGAATGCGATCGTGCGACTGCTGGATTAAACAGCTAAATTTTACTAATAGTTCTTCTACCGTACGCGTTTGATCAACGTCAGAATCGCTAGAGGGATTGGAAGCAGCAGTATAGCTGGCATCAGAATTGCTCTGAGCTACAGTAGCAGCGGTCGTTGGGGCTTCTGCGACTGGGGCAACTGGAGCAACTGCCTTAGCTTCTAAACTACGGTTGACCAACGTCACTAACCATTTTGCAACAGCCATTACGGTTTCTTCAACTACAACCTGTAGCATTGTATTAGGATTTTGAACTGTATCTGAACTTTGATCTGCTGGAGAGTTAATTGGTGGCTGACAAGGCTGAGACTTTTTGGGGTTAAGGAATCCTGATATCCAACGCATAGTTACACCAGTCCAATATTGTGAAGGCGACACAGAGAACAGAAACCAGCCCCCTGAACCTCGTCTGCTATAACCACGAACCTGTAGAAGGGATGAGCAGCCCACGCTTTAGGCTGCTCATTTCCCATCCCACAATTAACCCAACTCAATGGGGAAATTGCTTCAAGAGCCCGATTCACTTGAGTTAACTGGGATTAGTTTGTAAAGAGTGTCATTTTCTGACCCATTAGCTTCGCGTTGATTGGATGTGGTTACTTCCTCGGTTGTACAGCGAACCGCATCAGCCGTGCTTTTTACAGTGTCGTTGACATTCTCGGCTGTATTTTGCACAGTGTTGATTGTGTCTTTCACCGTGCCGCCGATACCTTCAGCTGTCTCTCTAACCACGTCACTAACCTCTTTGGCCGTATCATTTACGCCCGTAGCAACGCTTTGCACTGCATCACCCACTCCTCTGACCGCGTCGTCAACGCTATTAGCAGCCCTTTTAACGGTGGAGCCAACTCCCCGAACGGTCTGATTGATGCGGTTGACAATGGACCGATTGGACAAAGCAGTGGCAACTCCACCAATGGTGGCTCCAACGAGTGCACCAATCGCAATTTGAGTTAAGGCGTGACCTGACCCATCTGAGATGTCATCGGAGCCGATGTAGTCTATAGATGTATCTACATCACCCAATTCAGTATCACCCAGTTCAGCATCATCCAATTCAGCTAGAGCTTCATTACTGTCCGTGACCATCATTCTCTCCTTCTAGGGGCTTGGGTGACTGATTTCAACATCTGCAAACAAACCCTCTTGAAGAGCTGCTTCGGTGTTTTCTTGGATTTTTTGCTCAATCTCTCCTTGACCGGTTCCTTCTGTCAGAGCAAGAAAATCTTCATCCGCTTGCAACGCATTCATGAGTTCTATATCAACATCAGATTGAACAGGTACTATTGCTTCGGTTTGCGGTACTTGAGCAATCACCTGTTGATTAGAGTTGCTAGTCTCTTCAGCCGCCGCTTTAAGGGTTTCTGATGTTTCTTGAGCAGCACGACTTACTCGCTCTGTTGTTGCTTGCACAGCCTCTAACGTTGCCGTTTTAGCTTGCTGTGCACCTTTGGTCACATCCCTGACAGTCTGGTCTACCTGATTAGCGGTTGTTTGTGCAACCCCCGCTGCTGCCGTTTTGATTTGCTGTGTGCCCTCAGCGATGCCCTGTACTGCGTCCTGAGTTGAACCACTGATTGCGTATCCTAAGCCTTCACCAACGCTCTTGGTCGCATCAACAACACCACTAGCAGCATGGCTTAAACCTTCACCGACAGTTTTGGAAGCGCGGTCTACTCCTTGAACTGCGTGTTTGAAACCTTGAGAGGTCTTCCGGTTAGCTAATGCCCCTGCGAGCGCACCAACCGTTGCACCAACCAACCCTCCGACGATTAATCGGGTTAGAGAAGGATTAACCCGTTTCTCTACAGGTTTCTTTTCAGCTGTGTTTTGGTCGAAATCAGGTTTTTGCTCGACCTGAACAGTTACAGGAGTTACGTCAGCAGTTCGGACTTTAGTCGGTTGGACCTTGGTCGGCTGAACGTTAGTCGGTCGGACATTGGTAGGATGAGCATTCTCTTGGCTTGTGCTACCCACTGAAAACTTTTCTTCGTCTTGAACGACGGGTCTCTGATCGCTGATCATGGTTGCTCTTCCTTTGTAAAAATGATTTAACGCAAAGCAAAAAGGCAAGTTAAGGGAGTATTCTTAAACGTACTTAAAAGTTATTACGAGAAAGATTGGTGTGCCTGTACCAAACGTTATAACTACTGAATTTAACACCTCCATAAAAAACTCAACTAACCTAGAGAGGTATATGTAGCAATACTTTTGGGCATCTATAGCTATAGCTATACAGGTTAGAAACTAAAAGGGAGGTAGAGCTTTACCCTACCTCCCTTTTAGTTTCTAGGTTATGTAACCAGCATTACAAAATCGGAATGCTTTCTACCAACCCACTGACAAGTGGAGATTACATCTTTAGCCAGATGGCGCTTCTCTCCACTTCACACAGCCCCAACGTTTATAGAAGGCAATGTTCAAGTTATAGGAACAGGTGTTCCTGGTATTGCTAGTTTATTCAAACCTAGAACTGGTTCCAAGCTTGAACTACTTCCTGGAGCGCTTCAGGCAAATTATCTTGCTCCAAATCGATGTATTCAACTCGGCTACCCATTGCGTAGAAGGTAGTCGTTGGATAATCGGCAAGTGCAACATCAGTAATGTATCTCAACCCATTTAGATTAGGGAATCTTTGGTCTTCTAAAAGCTGCTGAAACTGCTCTACTTGTTCTGGTGAAAGGCGACTTTCAACCACTGGGTCAGAGGGGCGAGGAGAGCTTGGTTGCGACACCTGGCGATAAATCGTGCCATCCGCCGTTAAAATCACTTCAGAGACAATCCCTGCAAAACCACCGGACGTCACGGCTCGAAAGACAACTGCGCTGTCGATCGGTTCAGGAGTTCCTCCATCTGTTGGAATAAAGGATGGGGTCAAGTTACCGCTTGCTGTAGAGTTTTGCACAATGCGTGAGCCATCTTCGCTCAAGTGATAAACCCAGCTTTGATCTTCTCCAGCCACGATTACCTGCCAGCCCGAAATCGCAATCCTGGTGCAAGCCTGGTCAGGGGCATAGATTCCCATGCAGCCATCCCACACTCTGGGCTGCGCTTCCGTAATGCGTAGGCTGTTGATCGACACGCTCTCTTCTTGGGCAATCGTTTGGAGCAGGCGATCGCGCGCTTCGGGCAGCAGATCGTTGTTCTGATTGGTTTCCAATCTAATCACCTGCGCGGTCATGTCGGTGCGATAAACCCAGTTTTGTTGACCGTTAGTCAGTTCCACCCGCCAACCTTCGACCGTTGCTGTGGCACAGCGTTCGTTCGCGGCAGCTAGTCCAAGGCAGCTATCGGGCCAGGTTTGTCGGTCAAAGCTGACAATTTCTAAGTTGCGTCGAGGAATGTCAAGACGTTGGGACAAGTCGCGCTGCACCTGTCGCGCAACCGCTCGCGGCAACCGATTTTGAGAGGATTGATTGGAGTTTGCTTGAGCGATCGCTGAATTAGCAGGCTGTGGTGAAGCTGTTGCAGCTTGCTGAGGAGCAGCCAACACTACAAAACCCATTAAAGCTAGCGACCAAAGGCCGCGAAGTGATCTAGCTCCTGCTTGTGATGAACTGTGGCGAAACATAAGTGCAGTACCGGGATAAAGGATGTCAAGTACGATTCCTTTACCTTAGCTAGCAGACCAGCAAACCTTGATTCTGTTGCAGAAATAGTTACAGAAAATACAGTTACAGAAAATACGAAGGGCGATCGCTGCCACTTAGGAGCATGAATTTAATAAAGTACAGTATTTCGGTTAGGGGCTTGGCAATGCCAAGCCCGTACAGCAGGGAATTAGGCAGTTTAATTAATTCATGTTCCCTAATAAATCGGATGGTAGTAAAAAGCAACGCCCAGCAGAAAGTAAGTCGCCAACAAAAACGCACCATCCAGCCAGTTAGACCGGCCGCCTGACAAGATCAAATTACTTACAATTACAGTGATAGCCAGCGCAATCACCTCAAACGTATTGAAATTAAGGTCAATGGGTTGCCCCATTGCCTGCCCCATAAACACCAGAATCGGTGCAACAAACAGCGCAATCAGTAGACTATCGCCCGTCACAGTGGCAACTGCCAGATCCATCTGGTTTTTCATCGCGAGGCGAACGACCAATACATAACCTGCCACATCACTAATTAAAGGCAGCAAGATCACACCCGTAAACAAAGGTGTGAGTCCCAGACGAGATGTTTCCTGCTCGACAACACCGACAAACAGTTCTGACTCAACCGCAATGGCGATCGTAGATGCAAGTAACACACCTAGCCAAAGCAACAAACGACGCACTCCTTTATCCGGAACATCAGCTCCAGGTTCCAGGATCGGTTCTTCAGAGATACCAATGTCGTAGAGAAAACTGTGGGTTTTTAGGGAGAATAATAACGTTAGCCCATACACAATAATCAATGCCCCTGCGGTGATTAGAGAAAGATTGCGAATGGATGATGCGTCGACGATTTTAGATGTGTTAATGACGAGAGTGGGAAGGGCGATTGCCACGGCTGCTAGCGTCATTGAGGAACCATTCACCCGTGCCAAAATCGGTTTAAATTCCTGCTCTTTGTAGCGCAGCCCACCCGTAAACAGTCCCAAACCTAACAGTAACAGCAGGGCACCAATAATACTTCCCGTGATACTCGCTTCTACAATATCAACTAACCCTGCCCGGAGCGCAGTCAGGGCAATAATTAGCTCCGTTGCGTTGCTAAACACAGCATTGATTAATCCGCCAAAGCTTGGACCTGTGACAACAGCAATCTTTTCTGTTGCGGTGGTTAGCCAGATTGAGAGGGGAACGATCGCCAGTGCAGAAGTAACGAATACTGCCGTTTCGCCCCAATGTAGCTGCTCAGCGGCGATCGAGATTGGGACAAAGATCAGCAGAATGAGCGGAATGATCGTTCTGAGAGCCATAACAATTTAAAGCATTAAAAAGTAAAAGTTAGAAATTCAGAGTGAGAATTTGAGAAATTTTGAGTTTTTGGGTTTTAGGTTATCCATTTCCCTACGTTAATCATCCCCTGAATCAGCACTTTCTTCTTCTAGCGCTTCTTGAATGAAGATTTTAGCGAGGCGATCGTACATTCCAGCGCCAATATACTGAGGATATTTATGGCTTCTGCTATAGACCCAAACCAATTCATCAAATAGGAAGATGCGGATATCTTCAGTCCAGCTTTTGCACAGAGGAATCAAAGAATTGGCAGTATTGAGAGCATCTGTCCAACGCTCAAACTCTTGTGAGAAGCCAGGAGTAACAACCTTAAACATGATACAAATTACAAGACAACCCCAATTTTCCCACGAGATCTAGCAGTCCTGAAAATCATTTGTGAGCTAACTTAAGCCATCTTAGCAACACCTTATATAAGCTATAGGAGCAATTCGCGAATCGCCCCTGCAATGGATCTGCAACCAGAAAAGTTATTGTACGTGACAGTGCTACATAGAGAGCGATCGCACTAACCCTGGACAGACGCAGAATTGAGCAGCGATCGCTACACTGACAGTGTTTTGAACTAAGTTAATCATTACTCATGAACTCCACCACTCAATCCCCCCATCGCCGTAAAGAGATTTTGCGTGGCGTTTTGGCTGTTTGTATCATTATCGTTGGCATGACTCATTTCATCCGTCCAGAACAGTATGCTCGGATTGTGCCGCCGCCCTTTCCGCCGCTAACGTCTGTTTATGTGAGTGGGTTCTTTGAGATCTTGGGTGGGATTGGCTTAATGATTCCACTGGTGAGTGTTGCGGCCGCGTGGGGACTCATTTCTCTGTTTATTGCGGTATTTCCTGCCAACATTTACATGACTCTGCACAATATTCCAGTTGAGGGAATTCCTCATAGCCAGGCTCTTTATGTTGCCAGATTGCCCTTTCAAGCAGTGTTAATTGCCTGGGCATACTGGTATACCCGCAATCCAGAGACTCAACTAGGTGCCGAAAAAGTCGCTAAGTTAAGTTGAATTTTGGTATCCACAAGCTGATTGCCAATGGGCAAGCGATCGCCCGTAACCCAAGCTTCTGTGGGCTGAAAGTGATAAATTCGACGCGGTGAGTCGTTCAAATAATCTTCAGACGTTCTGGGTAAGATTCGACCTGAGCGCTTAAACAACAGTTGCATCACAGCTTCTACTCGTGTTGGCTCAAGCTCAGCCGCCGTTCCATAGAAGTAAATACCCTGTCCCTTTCCTTCTTTTACACCAGAGTTGTAGACGGCGATCGCCATCCGTCCGTTGTTGGCATACAGGTTTTGAGAATGGCGAGAGGCGATCGCTGATGACCAGTAAAAATTTAGCTGCTCATCGTAAGTAAAAAACACCGGAGACACCCAGGGAAAGCCATCGGCTGAGCAGGTAGAAAGGCTGCAATAATGCACACTTTGAAGGATATGACGGGCCTTGGCGATCGCTTCTGGATTAGAGGAAGCGATCGTGTTCACCCAGCCATTTTGTGCCGTTGCAAGTTCCATTGTGGACTTCCTACTTCTACGGTGTGTACATAATGCAGCCCCTTATATCCCCATGTTGGGAGACTGTGAGCAGTTCGGGCTTTAATGGGGAATTTCTAAGACCCAAAGCGCTGCTTAGCCTGCTCATAAATTTCAACCGTAATTTGAGTCACACCTGCCTCCTGAGCAAACTTTTCAATCTTCTTACGGGCAGCAGGACGAACAAAAAACGGAATTTCCTTCAGACGGGCTTCAGCTTCACTCGTCCACTCAATCGAATTGCTCATAAAAGGTCTGATTCAATACGCTGCACAACTTCTTCACTTTAATACGAATTCATCTGAGCTTATTGGCACTGATTTAAGCCCTGAACTAAAGTTCGGGCTGAACGTTAAAGTCAAACCAATTTAGTTGGAGCATGTTGCAGATGTGGGTAGGGGCGCACCGCAGTGCGCCCTTACAGAAATTGATGTGTCGCGAAATCTGTTCAAATCGGTATCAGTTGAAGCCGACTAAGATGGTTGTTGGACAAACTTTCAGCCTGTCTTAACAGATTTAAGCCCCTTGTTCAAGGTGACTTTGCCAGAAAGTGATATCGCCCATCTGCTGAATCAGGCCAAAACTCGGCTGAGAATGCTGATCACTTTCCCTGGACACTGCGACAAAGGCAACGGTTTACTCCACAAACCTGCCTCAGCCGCACCCAAGGTATGCTGCCTCAGAATATACGCTCTCACATTCTCCTCCGTCCCAATCACGATCAGAGTGAGAATACGCGGATCAGCATTATCAAAGCGATCGAAATCAAACAAAAGGTTGTCTGTCATGGCAGTAAAGCTCCGTTAGTTGAGAGACTAGCCCCTAAAACTCAAAGCCACCCCCGTTGCAATTTTGTGCAGCAAAACAAGGGTGGCTAGAGGAAGTGCTAAACTGCCTAACTAGCCCACCAGACTGCTCATTCCAGTTTGGGGGTTAGTTCCTTGAGGGTGCTGGTAACACCTTCAGGGAACGCTTTAAGTCCGAGGTATTTTAGGTTGTGAGATACGAGACTACGCTAAAGAAAAGCTTTTGGCAAGTAGTCGATGTTGAAAATTTGGAATGGGGCGATCGCCGCTAGCTTTGAATTTTGGATAGGATCGTTTTCTCTGGGGCAAAAAGACTTTGTAGCCTCAACAGTTTTCCTCCTGAAAGGTAGAGCAAATCTCCTTTACCTAGCAGATGAGCTGCTTCAATCTGTTTTCCACCCAAAACGATGGCTGAATCTGCCTCACTCGCCGTCCGAAGGGCTACCCGTCCAGGTAAGTTTGAGCGAATAACCGGAGTAACAATCTTGGCTTCTGGGCGTTGAGTCGCGATGATGAGATGAATTCCTGCGGCTCGTGCCATTGCCCCCAACCGCTTGATACTAAATTCTAATTCTTTAGCAATTTCTTTTTCTGCCATGAAATCAGCATATTCATCAAAAATACAAACAATTCGAGGAAGAAGCTTTGCAGGCTGCTGGATAAATTTTTGGTTATAGCTACTGAGATCGTTACACCGTTGCATCTCAAACTTTTGATAGCGAGAATCCATTTCCCCTACCAAATCTTCCATCACTTCAATGGCGCGATCGCTATCCTTGGCAATCGGAGTATATAACCACGCCATCTGGTCAAATTCCGGGAACGTCACTCGCTTTGGATCAACCAAGGCAATTTTGAGTTGATCAGGAGTGTGGCGTGCAGTCAAGCTAAGGAGGAGCGATCGCAAAAACTCACTCTTACCGCTTCCTGTCGTTCCTCCTACCAAGAAGTGGCAGGTATTGGGGTCAGACAAATCTGCCTCAACAAGCTGCCCGTCCAGATTTATCCCAATAGCGATACGAGTTGGGTCAGCAGGCGATTGGGTTTGTGGTCGAATATACTCGTCAAAGTAGGCAGTTTGGCGATCGCTCCTCGGCAAATCGACGCTCACATAACCCGCTTGAGGTGCAATCAAAGGTGAATTTGCCAAACCCAACTGCACCCTCAAATCATCTGACGATCGCAGAATTGAGCTAACCTTTACACCCATATTAGGTTTTAGCTTCACCCGTACAAAAGCAGGCCCAACAGCCGCACCCTGATAATCAACGCCAACTCCAAAAGCTCGTAAAGTTTCAACCAGCCTTTCACCCATTGCATCTGCATCAGGAGTCGAAGACGTTGGAGGAGGAGCGATCGGTGGTGAGGGCGTTGGTTCAGGCGGTATTAGTTTGGGTGGTGGTGGAAGATCTATGGGTAGAGTACTTCCTACTACGAAAAGCGTTTGACACTTTTTCTTTTGAGGACAGATGTCACAGAGGCGATCGGGTTGAGCAGTCGGTGACGGTGGATTTGGTTGTCCTTGCTGCCACTCTGCCCACTGTCGCATCTGCTTCAACTTATGCGGAATCAGCTGATGAACGGTTTTTTCTAACTCGTCCCAGCTAAACGTTAATTCTCTCCAATCTGGCAGAACGCTATAGACAGCCGAGTTGATGGGTACACCAACTTTTTCTTTCAGCATGTAGCTGTAGAGTGCAACTTGAGCTAGCTCAGCGGATTGGTCTGGTGATTGATAAGTTTTGTACTCAACCACCTGCAAACGCTGGTGTTCAAAGTCATAAACAAGACTATCAAATCTACCCCTTACAAGTTGGCAGCTACCATCAGGTAAAGCAAACTCATGTTGAACTGTAAGCTCTTGCGCTAGAAAAGTCTTACCAATCACTTCTTCCGCTTTACAGTAGCGCCGATTGTTGACCAACAACTTAGCCCAGCGATCAATCAAACCTGTAAGCCCCTGCCAAAGATGTGCCAGTGCTTGAGCCTTACTGGGGTTCTCTTGAATCGCAGATTGAAGATAAGGGAAAAAAGCCAAACTATAGAACAACTCGCGCATCGTGGTTGACACACTATCTATTTTCAGTTGCTCAGGTTTTGGCTCAAGTAAAGTCTTAAACTGCGGTTCGTTCAACGCAGTCTGAACAAACCGAGCCGATAAATCGTGAAAGGCACTACCCACCCCAAACGCTTGACCATCGGGCAGAAACAATGTCATGCCTCCAAAATGATGTGCCAAGTAGAACAGACGAGGACATTCAAAGGCTAAGCGTACCTTTGTAACACTGAAGGAGGTATTTTCAGAGGGCTTGGTCACTGGTTTATCAGGTTCCTGATTGGTCAGTTTGAGCAAATGCTGGTGTACTTGCGCCAAGTAAACTGTATCCATCCTGGCATACATCAATTGCCTTTCGCTTAAGGGACGTTTACCCCAATCACTTCCTTGTTGCTCTTGATCAACGTCCGAAAAACCACAAAGTTTTGCAGCTAATGTTTTAAGTTTGCGATCGGGTGTTCCCAAAGCTTGAAGTGGAATGCTTTTTGCTAGCTTCAAGGTGCAGGTTACATTCTGAGCAACAGGCTTTCCTAAAAACCGTAAATCATAGCCTGAGTTGTGAAAAACCTTTTCAATCCTAGTATTTGTCATAATTTGATCCACAAAATATTGAATCAAATCAGGCTGATCTAAGACATCCAGAATGTAAGCAGACTTCCCGGTCAAATCATGACAGTGAGCTAACACCTGAATCAAGGATAATTTAGGCTTAGACGTTTGCCAGTCCGCAACCTCAGTATCTAGCCAAAGAACTGAACACGAACTAAGGTCAGCAATTAGCGCTTGAATACTAGAAACATCGGTCAAGTAGGTCATTCGGCACTCAACAAAATTAGCTGGCTTTAGGAGGAACCAAACAAATGATCTGTTCCTCAATAGGTGGATTGCTATCTAATATCCAAAGCTCGTTTTCTTGACAAAGCTCTTGGATCAGCCCTTGAATTTCAGATTCGCTAATTTGTGAGAACTGGCTTTTGGCGTGCTGAGCGACAACCTTTCTCGATATCAACTGATGAATCTTGGCAAAATTTAGCACCGAGTCTTTAACTTTCTGATTGGTTTTCTCTAATCCACCATTTTTAATAGAAGGGAAGATCTTCAACTCTTGAAGCAGCCGACACTCCTTAAGAACTCCTGATTTGCGGGTTAGCATTTCCAGTTCATGCAGATCGATGGTTTCACCTGCGACAACAAGTTCTTGAGAATGTACCGAATTAACCAATCTGTCGTAAGTTACCAAGTAATGTATAGAAGTGATATCTGGCTTTAGATGATCATGAGGTGGACGGTTAAAGACCTGTTCGTACAGCCTATATCCTCGATTAGCCGTTTTTCCAGTCGTTTCTGCACGGATGAGATATAAAACATCACAAAGTTTTCTTTCATCCACCTTACGGCAAGCATCCATCACTCGAAAAAAGCTATTCATATTTGGATCTTCTGCCCAAATAACGCCAACTTTTTGAGATTTTTGAGGATGTTGATAACAAAAAGAATAGCTTGCGTAAGTTTGGCTGGGCAAAAACTTAAACTGAGTTTCTTGCAGTTCTAAAGCAGAAATTACTCTTCGCAACATTGAAATTAACTCTGGAGAAGAGAACTGCCGAATACGAGTTACTCTATCTTCAGTTTTCCTAAATTCTTTGTCCCACAAAAGCTTGAAATAAGCTGCTTTGTCTCGTTCAGGTGGTTCTTTACCGCCATTCCCTTTTAGCTTGTACTGAAGAATCAGGTGTTCACCTAGAGCTAGTGCAGCACGAGGCGTAGTCTTTCCACCGGGAAACTTTTTCTCCAAATGCTGTTGAGTCAAGGGATAGATTGAGGTTTCAGGTTTAGGATTTGCCTGTGCATGTAGAGGATAGAGACGACTTGCCCAAAGCTCCTCAGCTTCTTCTATGGATATAGGTTTTAGCGAAATCCCTTTCTCTATACGCGCTTTATCGGATTGCGGGATTCGATCTCGATTTATCCTCCAAACATCTGTAACGATACTGATGATGATTAGGAAGTTCTTCAATCCCTCATTGTGAAAAGTTGTATTGACCTGAAAAATAGGTTGAATATCGGCAGTGCCGTCTGGCGATCGCTTACTCTCGATCTGGTCAAAGCACAGCACAATCGGCTGAGTAGAGGTAGAGATCCTGCCAAAGTTAGCAAGAATTCCCTGTGCTGCTGCCTCGCTCTCAAGGGCTTCTTTGACACCTAATCGTTTTAAGTCATCATCGTCCAAGAGTTCTCCCCGCAGCCAATCACAAGCTATGAAGTATAAGCTAGGGTCAATCAAGGCATACAGTACGCTAAAAAACTCTTTAGTCTGATAAATTCCGACGGGGTAAGTGCTCCTAAGATTGTTTACGAAAAGGCTCTTTTCTCCAAAAAGCTTTTTCATCAAACTCCGATCTTTGAAAGCCGATAAACTCTTTAACCAAAGAAGAAGTTGCGATTCTTCCTGCCCCTCTGGATTGTGCATCAGGCTATCAACTGTTTGGCGTAAAGTGTGCCGCCAAATATGCTCGTTGTCGGGGCAAGGCCCAATGTACGAAAAAAAAGCTTTAGAGTTTAGGGTTTGCTTGAGACGACCTAAAACATAGCTTTTGCCAGATCCGGTATCACCAGCAATCATGATAGTGCGAGTCTGGTGATCTTTAGAAATTTGATTTAAAACGGCTGTAACTTGATCGACTACATCCCTATGAATCGACTCAACTACAGGCAATTCTGCTTGCTCATTATTCTGCCAAAAGTTACCCGTTTTAAAGGTGACTGGATCAAAAGGGTTAACTTCTCGTCGAATAATTTCTTCAATTGATGTCACAGCAATACCTCATGCTCTTAAACTTGATGTCCCAGTAAGTTGCTCAAAGCAGTAGAGAATCAGAATCTTCTCGCTTGAGCATAATAAAAAATAGAGGGCTACCCGTGTCTTGGGGAATTCCCGCCTGAATCTGCTCTGAAGTGTAGTGAATTGCTTCTACAAGCGAACTCATATCAATTTTGTCTTGCCGCTGCAAACGATAGAGCGCCTGATCTAATTCATCTCTTGACAATGGCGGCTGCAACTTCTGACGTAGATGGAAGATTGGCAAATAATTTTCCGTACCTAGCTGATGATCCAAGTCTTGAATAATTTGTAAGATATCCTCATCATTAGGCTTGTTAGATTCTGATAAAGAATCAGACGGTGCTGTATGAGTACCGATTAATGTAGGTTCAGGAACACTTGCATTTAGCTGACCTGATGGAGCCAAATTAGAGCTATTGTGAAAAGCCTTCCGCAGAAAATTAATATAGTTTTGCAGCAGATTCAAGCTGATGTTAGATGTTCCAGTAAGACTGTGTTCATCTCTTAAATATTCATATCCTTCATCTGTCAACCAAACTTCTTTGATTCGAGTTTTCTCAGCTTTTATAAAACCTTTTTCTTCAAGTTCTTGAATAAGATTTTGTCGCTCTTCCGAGGACAGCTTCTTCACTTCACCAGGAGTAGCTGATTTTTCTTTACATGCTTCAAGGACAAGAAAATGTTTTTCTGTAAATGGCAAACTGGATCTATCTTGACTGAGTAAGTTCTTACCCGCAGCTTCAATTTTGAATTTTTTGATCTCGCGGGAATGCGAAACAATACCTTTATCAGTGAGTTGACGACAAATTTTGTCTCGTTCTGATACCGAGGTTTTCTCACTAGGCTGAAGTTTTGAGATTGGCGCTCGGCAATCTGTTTGCCCTAGCAATTTGAGAAGAAATTTAAGTTGAATAACTTCCATAGACTTGAGCCTAATATGTTGTCTGTACAGCTTACATCCCTGACTCTAAGTATCTGCTTAAGTAAGGTTGCCCAGATTCTAGCTTAGATTAACTTGGACTAAATAAAAATCGTGCAAAGTTTAGGGGCAATCGCCTAATCCACATTCACCTAATTGAATGCAACGGCGATCGCTTCTAAGCAAAAATACGATACAAAGGTGGGCTTATTGTCTTCAACCCCATCTTAACTTTTCAGTTTTGTTAGTCAAGCAGCAGTGAGTATAGTACATACAAACTAACTACTAACACTAAGTGCTAAGCAGCATTTAAGTAGTTATAAGGTAGTGCTTTGAAGATAATCTATAGAACAGTCGATATACGAGTTGGGTTAGATAAAGTGAATGCGTTATTTAATAAAACTTAGGTAGAGGTTGGGACTCTCACTATTTCATCTAAACTTTATCTAGTCTGATTACTGGCTCAATATTTCTATAAAGAAGTTCAATTTAATTTGTTTCAATTAGCTGCTCAATCGCTTAGTTAAATACGCTGAGCTTTTAGAATTGGTACAAGATCTATCTAACCCCTGTTCAACAAAAGTCCTCATGGTACAGTCTCCGTCTAAACCCATCACTTTAGAGGAATTTCTGAAGCTGCCAGCGAACAAGCCTGCCAGCGAATACATCAATGGGCAAATCATCCAGAAGCCAATGCCGCAGGGAAAACATAGCACTATTCAGACGGAGTTCTCTACTGCTGTCAATGTGATTCTTAAACCTCGGCAAATTGCACGGGCGTTTTCAGAGTTACGCTGTACGTTTGGTGGACGGTCTATTGTTCCAGATGTGTCTGGGTTTACCTGGCAGCGAATACCGCGTGACCAAAATGGTGAGGTCGCAAATACCTTCTCAATAGCTCCTGACTGGACAATTGAAATTTTGTCACCTGATCAAAGTCAAACAAAAGTTACCAAAAATATTCTGCACTGTCTGAATCACGGGACTCAAATGGGTTGGTTGATTGATCCAGATGAGCAAACTGTTTTTGTTTATCTTCCAAAACAGCAACCAGAAGCATTTGACGAGCCAGAGCAATCCCTCCCGGTTCCTGCCTTTGCGAGTGAGCTAGTTTTAAGTGTGGGATCTGTTTTTGGTTGGCTATTCGAGTGATGGAGTTTGCACAACCACCGAGTTAATGCTCAAGCAGATTGTTCGGGAAGATAAACTAATTGTTCTTCTGGATTGGGGTTATCGCCAAGAACCCGCAGCTGATTGTCTTCCGAGAGTTGCTGAATTAGCTTATTTACCTGATCTTCACTAATTTCAGTGAACTGACCGACAGTGGTTTGCACCATCACTTGCCGTCCCAGCAGTTGGTGAGTTTTGAGCAGGTCTAGTAAGAAGTCTTGAATGGGTTCGTTGTCAGGTTGAAACTCGGGTTCTGAGTCGTCGGGTTGAGAGGCGATCGCCCCCCCTTCCACCTCACTAATCACCGTCCCAGAGAGAACCCCTAGATCCTTAAGTAGCGCACAGTTCTGCAAAATACGAGAGTCTCGAATAAAGGACTCTAGTGCCTGAATATCCAGTGTCTTTCCGGCAACAACAATTTCTCCAGCGTAGGCAGCATTCACCAGGCTGTGATAGGTCGCCAGGTAGTGAACCGAGTGCAGACTAGGCTTGAGACGTTGGTGGGGAGTGTTTTCTGCAAAGATTTGATCATGTAACTCATAGCCCCGATTGCCAGGTTTACCAATGCCTTCTGCCCGAATCAAGAATAGCTTTTCGCACAGGTTTAGCTCAACGGCGCGGCGGCAGGCACTCATGATGTGGAAGAGAGTGGTGAGGCTAGGGTCTTCGTTCCACCCGATACCGACCCGTCCCTGATTGTTGGGCTGATAGCTAAAGGAATGGCTGGCGTAGGTGGGGCTGGGCAAGAAACGCGGACGAATTTCACCTACTTGCAGCGCGGCGAAGGTTTCCTTCAACATTTGGGTGAGTTCAGGGGCGGAAAGTTGGCGGATGCGGATGATGCGTTCCTGTACTCGGTTAAATTCTTTGAGCCACACCAGTTTGAAAGCGGCAATCGCATCTTCCGGTTGTTCTGCCTTGCTGGGGCCAACTTTGTAGCTTTGAATGATTCGTCGTCCCAGTTCCAGTACATTACGCGGATAAGTTTTGCCGCCTGGATACTTCTGCTCTAAGACCTGACGGGTAAGCGGAAAGGTAGGGGAGTCAGGTCGGGGATCAGCCTGCCGATGTAAAGGTCGCAGTCGGCTGACCCAGACTGCCTCTGCCTGGTCGAGTGAAATCGGCTTTAGCGGCACGGAAGTATCGATCCGTACCTGATCGGCAAGTTGGACGCGATCGGCATTTTGTCGCCAGGTGCTAGTGATGATGCTGATGATTACCAGGAAGTTTTTTAACAGTTGGTTGTGAATGCTGGAGTTGACATTAAACAACGCTTGCAGATCAATCGCCCCATCCGCAGTGCGGGCAATGTTATCCAACTGGTCAAAGCAGAGGACAATCGGCTGCGTTTCGGCAGAAATTCTACCAAAGTTTGCTAACACCTTTTGGGCTGCGTCTTCTGTCTCGATCGAGTGTTTGACGTTGAGTAGTTTCAGGCTTTCGTCATCCAGGTTATCGCCCCGCAACCACTCACACGCTAGCGGATAGCGATCGGGATCAATCAGGTCATACAGTACGCCAAAAAACTCATTAGCGTTATAGATGCCGCTAGGATAACTGGCTTTAAGGCTGCGGATGAAGCGCTGGCGATCGCTCAATACCCAACTGACAATGCCACCCTGCTTAAACGCAGACAAACTCTTGAGCCAGAGCAAAAGCTGCGATTCTGCCTCCCCTTCTGGCTTTTGCACCAGACTATCAACCGTGTAGCGCAACACATGCCGCCAAATCGCCTCACTTTCAGGGAAGGGATCAATATAAACGAAGAAAGCTTTGGGGTTAAGAATCCGCTTTAGCCGCCCCAATACGTGAGTTTTTCCAGCACCAGAATCACCAAAAATCATTACCGTGCGAGTGCGGTGATCTCGCGCCACCTGTTCTAAAACCGCCTCCACTTCATAGATCACTTCCTGATGAATTGACTCCACATCTAGCGCCGGATCTTGCTCCTCATGCCAAAAATTTCCCGGCTTAAAAGTAGCGGGATCAAAGGGGTTGATCGCTTGGCGAATGATCTGGTCAATGGCAGTCATGGTTTTAAGTTTTGAGTTCCCAATCCCCTATACAACGGTAACGAAAAACAGCGATCCGCCAATATCTTGAGGAATACCTGCCTCGACCTGTTCAATGGTGTAGCGGGTTGCATCTTGTAGTGAACTCAGTTCGATTTGGTCTTGCCGCTGCAATCGGTATAGTGCCTGGTCTAGCTCGTCTCTAGAGAGAGGCTGTAATTTTTGGCGCAGGTGAAACAAAGGCAAATAGTTTTGGCTGCCTAGTTCACGATCTAGGGTTTGAATGATTTGCACAATTTCAGCATCGCTAAACTTAGCTGGGATTGAATCTGCCTGAGGGAACGACCCATTTGAAGATTCGGGCTGACGCAAAAAACGTAAGTAGTAGTTCAGCAAACCGAGGCTGATGTTACCGCTACCCTTGGGGCTATATTCTGTACGTAGATAGGCTTTTCCCCGATCGCTTAGCCAGATTTCGTCAATTTTGGTTTCTGCTTGAATCAGCCCTCGATCGGTTAATTTCTTGACAATGGCTTGTTTTTCGGCAGCAGGTCTGATTTTTAGCTGTTCAGGAGTAATCCTCTGGTCTTCACACGCTTTAAGAACTTTTAGCTCCTGCCCACTGACTGGCAATTCTGATTTGAGCTTGAGTAGCGCTTTGCCTGCGGGAGCAATTTTGAAACTCACAATTTTCTGAGAACAGTCAATTAAGCCGCGATCGCACAATTGGCTACAGGTCTTATTTCGCTCTGAGGACGAAGTTTTGGCACTCGGCTGAATCTGCGACAGCGATGCCCGATAGCCCGAAAAACTGAGTAACTGCAAAAGAAACTTAAGTTCTATGGTCGCTATTTCCATGCGATCGCCCGACTTATCCAAACTAAGGTTAACGCTAGCTCGATGCCCAACTCACAGCCTAGAGGAAAGAAAGTTTTTGGAGCAAGTCTTTCAAAGTCAGGTAATTTCAGTCTTCTAGCACGAATTGTGCATTTGTACTAGTAGAGAATGTAAAGTTTTGTAAGTTTAATTCGATTGAGCGCTGCTGATAGTGGATAAGCTGTTATCTTTTCCTACAGATAGTGTTTGGGTAGCTCTACTCCCACTAGTCAGGCTTAAAGTTTAATTAATCGCTATTCACTTGGCTGCTACTCACCTGTAGGCCAATGTAGCTAACTTCGTCCTATCACTACGCCTGATTTTTTCGCCCTGTTAGCCTTCGCACCACCTTAAACTTATGAACTACCAAGAACATCTCAGTCCCTGGGTTATTCACCAGCTTTTACCCGACTGCCAGCAGGAGGCGATCGCCCGCTTTCGTCACCGCAACGATGCCGAAGGATATTTGAAAGCAATGTCTCAGATGCGTCCTAACTCAAAGTTTGCGATCGCTTTTGATGTCAACATCTCAGAAGGCAATCTTGCTTCTAAAACTCAAGCCGCCACATCCAACCCTAAGTCCAACAAGAATAGCACGCGGTCTAAAGCAAAGACCGTAGCGCCAAACTAAGCTCAGACCTTACGTTGTCTCCCCTAAGAGTAGCTGCGGCTAGAAATTGGCTCACAGATTGATCAGCAAGATGGAACTAAGTTTATTGGTTCTGACGATCGATCAGCCATCCTAGCCGCACTTTGTTCTTCTCAAATACCCTTTCAGAGCCAATTTTAATCTTTGTTGCCTAGATTGAAGTTTACGTTCTCATAAATATCTTCAACCAGCATTTCAATACCTATTGAAGCAAAAGTAATTTTCTCAGCTTCAGATTCGTAAGCTTGAAATAGCCAGGAATTCCCCTCAGCCTTTGTATATTGCTCAACTCCAACCGCGTATTGGTTAATCAATACATATTCTTGAAGCCCTGGAATAGAACGGTAATAGCGAAATTTATCGGTGTGATCATAATCTTTCGTAGATTTAGACAGAACTTCAACAATTAGGTAGGGATTCAAAATCGTATCAGTCCGCTGATCTTGGAATACAGGCTGACCTTGAATTAGAAATACGTCTGGATAAGTGTACTGGCGATATTGAGGAATCCACAGCCGCAAATCACCAATGTATGGTTTGTAATCTGTCTTACGAAGCGCGAACTTTAGAAAAGCGTAGATGTTTCCCGCAATTTGATTGTGGTTAATCGAGCCACCGGTCATTGGCACAATTTCTCCATCTCGATACTCGTTACGAAACTCCGCAACATCCTCTTGTGCCAAATATTCTTCTGGAGTGTAGTAACGTTGTTGAGTTTGCATCGTCCTGTTTGCGATCGACCATTTTTCATCAAAAGCAGTAAAGCGATTAGGTTTTGCTCTTATACTGCGCTCTGTTTATGCTGCCCTCTGGGTATATACAACATCATACAGATGAAATTCAGCTCATTGCGGGTTCTAGCTCAGCGGGGGCGCGCTTAGTTATCTCAGATTGATGAGTGGGGGTCATGCAAAATTCGATAAGGTGAGTGATGCGAGTTAAAGAGCCTACTCACTGATGTATATCTATGTTTTGCGATCTTAGTAAGGTTCTTTCTGCTTTTTGAGGAACTGTTTAGGTGTGTTTTTGGTGAGACGTTTCAAGGGTCTACCAATAATTTAGGGTGAACGCTGTTTACTCTTACAGGTAAATCCAGCAGTAACCAGTTCCTTAGAAAGAGGAAAAGCCTCCTGTGTAGGAGGCTTTTGGGGAGCTTGAATTAAGTCAAGGGACTGTCAAGGAAAAGTTTAGAGGACAGCTAACCATCCAGCGCCAGCGGAGGCTGCAGCAGAAACTAGAGCAGTTGCAAACAACCACCAGGCAGCATTTGCGGCTGCTTTGCGGGTTTCGTCTGC
Organism: Leptolyngbya sp. FACHB-671; assembly: GCF_014695745.1. NCBI lineage: Bacteria > Bacillati > Cyanobacteriota > Cyanophyceae > Leptolyngbyales > Leptolyngbyaceae > Leptolyngbya > Leptolyngbya sp. FACHB-671. Next base: position 22,190 of record NZ_JACJOV010000111.1, read on the forward strand.
CTGAATTTGAGCCTGTCGCTTAGCAGCTTCTAGACGACGCTGAGCATCTTGCTGAAGCCGTTCGGCTCTTTGCAGAACGCTGAACCGTGCCCCTTCAACCTGGTCGATGATGCGGTTAGCATCGGACTCAGAAATGTCCTCACGGGAGCTAAGCAAGGCAACCAGGGTACCTCGGTCAACTTGACCTAGGCGACCCCTTAGAGCATCAAATCCGGCTTGAGGATCGTTGAACAGGGTACGTAGGTCACGCTTGATGCCATCGTAGTTGAGCTCAGGGCGCTCTAGCGCGTTGAGGTAGTTGCGAATCCGGGCAAAGATGCCGTCAATCACAGCCTGAATTCGATACTGAACATTGCGGAACTGGGTGACGATCTGGTCACGCACAGATTCAATCTGTCCTACTACTCGCTCAGCTTCTTCGGGGGTCATGTCTTTGCGCTGAGACAGGAGAGCAACTAGGGTGTTGCGGTCAAAGCGAGAGAGGCGATCGCCCAAGTTTCTCAAACCAAATCGCGGATCTTGTACTAAAAGCTGGAGGTCACGCTTGATGCCTTCAGGATTCAGTTCTTCCTTGTCGGTGTTCCGCAGATATTCCTCAACCGTAGACTCGAAGTCGAGTACCTGTTGCTGTGCCCGTAGAGCCAGACGACGAGGAGCGCGCAGTACCGTCCGAATCGATTCTTGAAGTTGGTCGATGGTCTGGTTGATTTGCTCTTCGCTCAGGTCTTGACGCTGGTTGAGAAGCTGCACCAGGGTTTCTCGATCCATACGAGAGAGGCGATCGCGCAAGGCAGTCGCTCCGGCTTTGGGGTCGTTGAGCAGCTTTTGCAGATCTCGCTGAATCCCTTCAGGGTTTAGCTCGTCTCTGCCTGTCGAACGCAGGTAATCAGCGATCGTGCTGGTAGCCTGGTCATACTGTTGTTTTGCCTGCCCAGTGAGAAGTTGAGGCGAATGAGTTACCTTAAACCAGGTCGATTCCACCTGGTTGAGGATTTCACTTGCCTGGTCTTCGTTCATGTCCTTCCGCTGAGCCAAAAGCTGTACCAGCGTATTCCGGTCAAAGTGAGAGGCTCTTGCTCGAAGCAATTCCATGCCTGCTTGTGGATCGTTCAACAGGACTTGCAGCTCATTCCGAATGGCATTAGGATTCAGCTCATCTCTGCCCGTGTTTTGCAGGTAGCCTTGGAGGTTTTGCCAGGTTTGCTCGGTCCTTTGTCTTGCTTGCTCATTGAGCGACAAACTTTCAGAGAGAACCTGATCGCGGGTCTTCTCTAGCTGGTCTAAAATTGGGCCTCTTTCCTCTGGCAGAATGTCTTGCCGAGATTCGAGCAGAAGTCCCAGCTCAGAGCGGGTATAAGGAGCAAGACGACCGCTCAGGGTTTCATAGTCTGCCTCGGAATCTTCGAGCAATGCTTTAAACGCCCGCTGGTTGTCATTGGGGCTGAGCAGTTGCGTTTTAGGTGTGAAAGACAAGTAGGTTTCAATCCGCTGACGCAAAGACAGGGCTGCTTCCCGCTCTTCTGCGCCTCGTGCAGTCACCAAAACTTCTCGACGAACCATTTCCAGCTGATCGGCGATTCGCTGAAGTTGCGCCTGAGTCAGCAGTCCGCGTGAGGCAAGAATATCTATGAAATCAGAGCGATTGATTTGCTCTAGCTGACGGCGCACGGCGGCGGGGTCAGCGGCGGGATCATAGAGGACGTTGCGGAAGTCACGGGCGATCGCCTCAGAACTCATCTGCCAAGCGTAGGTGTTGAGCAGATAGTTTTCGATGTCTGCACGAATGGTGTTGTAAGGCGTAACTGAGGTTTCAACCCCAAACTGACTGCCCAGCTTGCTTGCCTGTTCACCAAAAACGCTTTGAGCCGTACCTTGAACAGACTTCAACCGATCCATCACTTTTTCAAGGTTGAGATCGGAGATGTCCGCCCGTCCCATAATCATGCCCATCAGAGGCATCAGGCTAGTTTGTAGGGACTGCACAGAGGCAGCAATTCCGCTCTGTCCACTCTGCCCGCTTTGTCCACCCGGTCCGCTCTGATAACCACCAGCGCCTTGCTGAGAGTATGTATCTCTAGACTGACGAATTTCGTCGATTAGCTGGTCAATTTTGCGGTTAAATTCTTCTGTGTTGAGCTGCCCTTGTTGGGTTGAGCGCAGGTAGTCAAGTAACTCTGCCATGCGATCGCCTTGTGCTCGCTGTCCTAGAGTTTGCTTCCAGGTGCGCTCTAGCTGATCGGCGATTCGATTAACTTCCCGCTTAGATAAGTCAGTACGGCTGCTGACCAGGTCAACAAAGGTTTGACGATCGACATTTTGAAGGCGATCGCTACCTGCTACAGCCCGCAGTTCCGGATCATTCAACATCCGCTCAAACTCACTGCGGATCTCCGACATATTCAGCTCAGTCGGACGCAACGTATCCAAATAATCCTCAACCGTTTCGCGAATGCTAACCGGATCGACCGCCGCACCAAACTCTCGTCGCACCGCCGAAGCAGCCGCTTCAGCCGTTGACACGACCTGACGGTTGACCGCAGAGCCACCGATTGCCGCTGCCGCAGTTCCTAAAATTGCTTGGAAACCAGAGGTCGCAGCATTTACAACTGTCCCAACCAAAGAGCCAGCAGTGGTAGAGCTAATCCCAACGAGCAATGAGAAGTAAGTTCCCCAAATCACCAATCCAGTAATTGCTCCTAGCACCGGGCTCACCAGCAAACTCAGCTTTACAGCCAGGAAGCAGGATATCAGCAGAGCAATAGTAACTGTAATCAGCGTCCACACTCCTACACCCAAGCTGATTTTGCGAATCGTCGAACCGATACCGCCGCTCGAATCATCATCACTGCTGCTACTGCTACGATTGCTATGACTAGCATCGGGATCGGTATACTTGCCCAGGTAGGAGATTCCAACTGCGACTGACAAGTTAGTCAACACAAGCTGAATGGCAAACGCCAGGACAAGACCTGAGATTAAAGCAATCAAGAATTGAGTACCCCAGTCTGCCCCTTCAAACAAGGCTGATGCCTGTTCAGGATTTTCTACCTCTGGAACTTGCGCCAGCCAAAACTGACCACTCCATATATTTATCGCACTCACTGTAGCTCTAATCACAACCTTAGCCTCTTCGATAGGTGGAACTCACGCACATCAAGAACTCGCGTGAACGCAAAACGCTATATTTCCGAACTCGACAGCAGCACCGAATCGCCTCAAGGGAACTAACAGTACAACCGTTGAGATGCCCCCTGTGAATCACTTTTGCCCAGACATTTTTCCAAGCAAAAGAATCACATGCTGCCCCCAATCGCGCTGCTGTGATGGCAAATGAATTTAGCCAGTTCCCACAGAATCTCTGATCACTAGGGGATTTATCATCTCCCGTAGGTGGGAAAAGCCCGAAAACCACGGGGAAGAGGTGTCCAAAAGAACTAAAAGGAATAGGACTAGAAGGAGTAACAAGAACGACTCAATTTCTGTTTTTATCCGGATTAAAGTCTTTAACCTTGGGATGAGTAAAAGTGGCGATCGCTCTCTTCGCTTTAGCTTATTCATCATTCATGTCCTGACTACCTATTTTCGTAAGGGAGTGCAAGTCCTTGCGACAGTTTAGAAAATTATTTGGGCAAACCAACTCTGGGGAAGCCAACCTACCACCAACCGACTCTACTACGCCTCACGACACCGGGGATTTGCAGCACGATTCTCATCGTCACCACTTAAGCTGGATCATCCCTGGGAAACTGGCGGTCGGCGGTCTGCCCCAGATGGGAGACGGCGCGATTTTGGCGCGAGAAAAAATTAAGGTGGTGCTTTCCCTGTGCGCCCAATCTGAAGGCACCTTACCTGAAGATGTTGTGCAAAAGTTTCGCTGTTTGCGGTTCATTTTGCCGGACAGTCACTACATTTTGGGGCTTCAACCCAATCAGCTTGAGCAGGTCGTAGAACTGATTCACACCCACATCCAGAGCCAGCAGCCAATCTACGTTCACTGCTTAGCAGGGATGGAGCGATCGCCCACTGCCTGCATTGCCTATCTCTGCTTACACCACGACATGGAACTTTGGGAAGCGATCAACTGCGTCAAGCAAGCTCATCCCAACGCCAGACCCACTGAAGGTCAAGTTCAGATTATCCGTGACCTAATTCGCCAGCCTCAAAGCTTTCACAACATCTTTAGTGATTAGATTCCTGCGTGAAGGGTGATGCCACCATTCATGCTTCAAATAATGATCCATGCAAGAAATCTATTGAGCAAAAGTAAGCTTAAGAACTTGTTAAGAGTAGAAGGCAAAGCAGTTTCTAAGGATACCTTAAATGTCAAGATACCTCCTAACTGCGTCTCCAGCTCTACTTGAAATCCCGATGGGTAATCAGGTGGGGCTGATATTTTTTTCGGGATTTGCTGAGAATTGTGCGTATTTACAGAAGTAGCTGTTTGGTGAGTGGCTTTGATAAATGGGATTGTCGCCAGCTTGGCTGTTGAGTTTTGTGCCTCAACCCAACCTGCAAGGCTGCTCAGGTTGAACGGCATCTAACAACGCTTCAACTTTCAGATGGGATCGTGGTGTGACGAGGATGGCAAAGCGACTCAGCAGGTTTTTTCAAGGAAATTTTAAGTACAGCGTTTCGCAGATAGGAAGCAAGGGTCAGGTTTTCATGGCGCTGACGACGTTGCTATTGCTGTCTGCCGACTTGCCGCTGCAAGGAGAGCTGCCTCGCACCCTGCCGTCGCCGCAGGAAGCATCTGAGCAGGCGGAACAGCTCAGCCCTGAAGAATTGGTTGACCTGGAAATTGATGAAGAAATCCGCGATCGCCTGCGCTTTGACCCAACCTGGAGAGCGATCGCCCAGGCAGTGCAGCAAGACGTCATGATCATCAAGTGGGGCGACGGACAGGTTCAAGACCCCATTTGGAAACGGTTTGGCACAAAAACATTTCCGCTGTTGAGCTATTACGTGCAGTCGGCTGACCCGACTCGTCAAGCTTACGGGATGGCTGGCATTCGCAGCTTGGGTGCACCTTATTCCACACTATGGCTAGAGCGTCAAATAGAGCAGGGGCAGTCTGGCACAAACTTCTACTTGCTGACTCAAGATCCGGCTACTTTGCTCAATCAAGCTAGTTATACCCCCTCCTACGATTATGAGCAGTGGAAGCGAGATTTTGGTTTGGATGATCCCCAGACGCGCGATCGCCTGATTGAGCTTGCTAGAGCCAACCTGGAGCCTACCAACGCTGGCAATAATTACGGTCAATTTAATCTGGCATTTCTGGAAGCCATGTTGGGCTATGAAGCTGTTCACCCAGAGGCAAATCCACCTGAGGAGGAGCCTGCACCTGAGATTCCCCAGTGGGATCAGTTGGCAGAATTGCCCCAGCCTAGTGAAGCACAAGTGCAGGAGGCGATCGCCTATTACCGCAGCCTTCCCCCTAATACGCAGGAATACATTTTGGTAGAGCGTTTGGGTCCGGTCAAGGCGGGTGAGCTTTCGCCTGTAGGCACAGCACTGCTGAAAAACTTGGCGGCTAATCTGGAATCGGAGAACCGCATGTGGGCGATCGCAGAACTCAACCGGCACGGCGACCCCGAAGGCAAAGCGGCATTACAGGAAATCATCAATGGCGATCTGAGTCAGCTTCAGCCGCTCACTTATATCGTGCAGTACGACCCATTTTATGACGGCGAGCTAGCAAAAAGTTCTCACGCTTACTTCTTGCTGGTTGGCATTGCCGAACAATATCCCGACTCCAAATTTATTCGTGCCAGTCGAGAATATGGTGACCTCACGGGATATTCCTACTTTGGCAGTGCGCCCTGCAGTCAGGAAATTCGCGATCGCATCGCCAACAAAACATCCCAAGAGCGAATGCAGGACTGGCAAGACTGGCTTAGCCGCTATCCTGACCATCCCGGTGCTGATGACGCAACCTACTTCCTGGCACGCGCCTTAGAAGACCAGAACGACCCTGTCGCTGCAATGCGCTACTGGGTGCAAATGATGACCGAAACGCCTGGTGACGGAGATGCTTCCTATCTAGCATTTCCCCATGTGCGAACACTGTTAGACATTGGGCTGACGACTCAGCAAGTTGAAACGCTCTACGAACAGTATCAGGATAAAGCGATCGCCCCCCTATTCAGCTATGCTTTGGCAGTCCGGCAGGCGCGAGAACACAACTATACCGAAGCGCTAGAACTCTCCGAAGGGCTCGACTTAACCGAAATGCCTGCTGCAATTCTCAATAGCTACTATCGCAACGACTCCTGGTTTAGCAGCTACAACCGTCAGGTTGAGATTCAGATTGAAATGCAGGACATGTTGACCGAACAGCGTCAGCGCTGGCAACAGCTTCAGCAATTGCAGGCAGAAAACACCCCCGAATCTCGCTATCAGCTTGCTTCAAACTGGGCAGGGGCAGGCGGTTGGAAGAATGGCTACCTGGCAATGTGGGATCAGTGGCGCACGGGTTATTTGCCGACAGGAAGCTGGGGAAATGAGTACTGTGAAAAGTTTTGGGTTTGCAATCTCAACTTGCGGCAGGCGGATGCAGTGCAAGATAGCTATCAGCAGGCAAGCCAAAATGCGATCGCCCTCTCGCTCTACCAGAATTTATTGGACGACCCCTCAACCCCAGCCGAGCTGCGTGAAAAAACGCTCTACATGGCTGCCTCAACGCTCCTGTGGCAATGGGAAAATCACCCCTTTGGTGAAACATTGCGAATTCATCCCGTAGCAGGAATGCATGGCGATCGCCCTTCCCTAAACTTCACTCCGATCTCTGACCCAGAAGCAGAGTATGAGCAGCGGCAGAAAAATTACGAGCAAATCGAGCAGGATTACCTGAGCTATTTGGATAATACAATTGCCACACTGCAAAGTGAGTTTTCTAGCAGCCCTTACATTGACGATTTACTGTTTTCTCGCTACGTCATGAGTGGTCAATCCCAATACTTGGAGCAGATTGTGGAGGATTATGGGGAGGGCGATCGCGCTGCTGAAGCTCGCTTCCTGCTAGAACATCGCCCCAACCTGCCCACCAGTGAATACAGTTGGTGAGTTGTTGATGCCTCTCTAATTCACCTTTTTGAGTCGCCTTTTAAGGTGTGAACGATAGCGCGGCTCCGTCACGTTATCATTCACACCTGAGTTCTAGTGTTCCTCTTTACTAATTCTGCATTTCTGAGCTTGAATAGAAATCAAATTAAGCAAAACCTAGAGGTTGGATATGACATCAGAAAGGGTCGTTGAATCCGTCGCCAATTCTCCTTCCACAGATGCACATTCAACCCATATCACTTCTGAAAACACCAGTTTTCCAATTATTGATATTGCCCCTCTGTTTACAGAAGATCAGTCATCCCGGCAGCACTGCATTGACCAGATCAAGCACGCTTGTTTAACCGTTGGCTTTTTTGGTGCACAAGGAGCCTGTTCTCAAGATCTAATTAATCGCGTTTACCGCCAGTCAGCTGCCTTTCATAGCCTCAGCGATGCGGAAAAACGACCCTATTACAGTCTAGAAAAAGTGATTACTCGGGGATGGGTACCTTTACATGAAGAACCCGCCTACGAACCGGGCACCATCTCTCATGTAGAGTCCTTTGACTTAGGTTTACACTTACCACCTGACGATCCAGATTATGTGGAATCCCCTTTATTGGGGCCAAATGTATACCCTGACTTAATAGGTTTTCAGGAAGACATTGATACTTATTACGCCGAAATCAATCGCATGGGTAGCGCACTCTTAGAAGCGTTCGCTGAAATGCTGGGATTGGAGAGCAACACCTTTAGACAAATGAGTACTCGTCGTGCAGGTTCCAAGATGAGACTATTGCATTATCCGGGTGCCGATGATCAGGACAGACAACCAGAAGAAAGTAGTTCTCCTGAAGGCGTTAAGGTTGGCATTAGTTCACACTCTGACTTTGAGATGCTCACTATCATGCATCAAAATGCTCCAGGGTTGCAGTTGTTGAGCCGTGACGGAGAGTGGGTTGATGTACCCGTGATTCCAGATGCATTTAGCGTGATTCTAGATGACGCACTGGAGTTTTTAACCAATGGTGTGCTGAGGGCAACTCACCATCGTGTACCGCTGACAACCTGGGAGCGTTACTCACTCATCGTGTTTCACGCTGCTGATGTAGACCAGGTGTTGCAACCCCTGCCCGAATTTGTTTCGCCAGAAAATCCACCCCGCTATCAACCTATTACGCAAGCGGCTCACATTCTGCAACAAACCTACGCTGGGATTGATAACTCCCGTGAGATGGAGCAGTTAGCCTCATAAGAAATTGATTTGCTCTCTTTCCAATAAAAGATTAGGTACTCATAGAGCAGGGATGCACTCCGCAACGCGGAGTGCATCCCTGCTCTATTTAGCGGGAAAGGAGTAAGGCTACAGATGAAAGGGCACTCCGTCCCACTGGGTACCCTTTCACCTGGAATCCCTTTTGTTGAAACGGTGTTACGGCAATGCTTGAGCTTGTTTTTTCATACAGGGTATGTCATACTTCGTCAAATCTACTATAAATCTAGTGGTTTACCGTAGATTTTATCCAGTCTTTTACGTTGAATTTAACTAGGAGAGAAATCGTATGGCGATCGCCACCTCGCTTCACAGTTCAAGCGATCGAGTCACCCTTCAAACCCAAATTACTAAGCAGAGCCATATCAAATTGCTAAAGTCTCGTTGGAGTGGCGGACGAGCCTACCTGCCACTCCTGGGAATCGTTCTACTGCTTGCCATCAGTTTGGTGCTCATTCGTTTGCACAGATTTGGCTTGACCTTGTTCAGCAGCTTAAGGTCCAGCAGCTTAAAGCGAGACATTCGATAGCCAACCTTACTCAAGCCAGTTCCGCCATTCAAACTGCTTCAACTTCTTAACGCCACCCAAAACAAATAGCGTCATCAACGTTCCGATGACGCTTAACTGCCATAGGCCACACCCTGCCGCTGCACCCAGCCCACCAGCTAGCCAAATCGCAGCGGCAGTCGTTAATCCTTTAACCTCTGTCCTGTCCAAACTGGGATGGCGCTGCTGCAAAATCACGCCACCGCCCAAAAAGCCTACTCCCGTTGCAACGCCTTGAGCAACGCGGGCCATTGCATTGAGTGCCGTAGAACGAGCGACCTCGCTAGATGCCGTAGCATCAGTAAGCTGATCAGCAATCTCATTCTGCAAAGGCAGCATTACAAACAAAGCAGAACCAAGACTCACAATCATAAAAGTTCTCAATCCAGCAGGTCTACCCGTGCGTTGACGATTGATGCCAATCGCAAAGCCAACCACGAGAGCCAAAGACAGTCTTGCGGTTACACTCTGCCAATCATTAGGGCTAAAAAACATTGAGGTCATGACTCAAGCCGGACATAAGTCCGGTAACTCGCTGTACTTAAAGGTGATTTACAGGTTAAGTTTAGGTTAAGAACTAGTTAATTTCAAGCAAATAAACCCCAGGAGAACGTTTGGCGGAATTTGTCTTGCGTGGTTTTCGGGGGTATGAGATGATTTTGAATGTTAAATACGGTTTGTTGACTGAGTTACCGTATTTTCCTCATTCATCTACTGAAGATCCATACAGATGCAGCTTTATCGCAAGGCACAGCTTTGTTAGAAGTAGAGGGATGGGGAAGGGAACCGTTTAGCAACTCAATGGTTAACTGCACCATTCTTTGAGGAGACTCAATATGATCATGAGGTTATGGAGGAAGTTCACTAAGACGACTTGGATAACGAGAGGGGTTGCCTTCTTTGCATCTTTGTTGGCATTTACAGTAGTGATTCCACTGTTGCCGTTTGCTTCATCAGCAAACCCGTCTGCCAGCGTGCAATTTGTCCAACCTGCTTGGGTAGCGGAACATGGCAGCGATTCAAATCTGCGTATTTTGGACGTGCGGCTTAACCCGTTGGAATATTTCTCAGGTCATGTGCCTAACGCGGTTCACATTGCAGACAACACATTTCGTGGCCCCAACGGACAGCTTCCGGTTCAATATTGGCAGCCTGACAAGCTTGAAGAAACATTCAGGCTGGCAGGAGTCACAGATGAGAGCAAAGTTTTGGTTTACTCGGATGGTCGAGATGTGCTGGGAGCAACGATGGTTACCTATCTGTTAGAGCGCACCGGACATCCCGATGTGGCGATTTTGGATGGCGGCTATGCTGGCTATGTGTCGGCTCAACTTCCTGTTGTCAAAGAGTTTCCCCAATATACTCCTGGTACTTTTACAGTCCGTGATGATGACTCAGTCAGAGTAACGCTCGATCAGGTACGTGGACTGATTGGTCAGCCAGGAGTCACTTTTATCGATCCGCGTCCACCAGAACTGTTTTCAGGAGAGCGGGATCTGTGGATTCGTAATGGACACATTCCCGGTGCAAAGAACATTCCCTGGCCCACGTTTACGGTAGGAGAAGCAAATTTCCATCAGCTTAAACCACTAGATGAGATTCGGCAGATCCTAAGCGATCGCGGCGTTTCACCCGAAGACAACATTATTGTTTCTTGCAGCACAGGGCGTGAGGCAACGTTGCAGTACAACGTGCTAAAGCATCTACTGAATTACCCCAACGTGAGAGTCTATGAAGGTTCCTGGACAGAATATTCTTCCCATCCTGACTTACCTGTAGAGACGGGTCCTGGGGTGTAGAAGCGTAGCACTCTAAGTGATAAGAGCTAAAAGTGATAGGAGGAAGTTCTTAGATGAAATCTGGAGTTCTGATAGCATTTGGGGCGATCGCCACGCTCTCTTCAACAACCCCCACTCTGAGTTCACATCACGTTATCCATTTCGGCTTATGGAGTGGGCAGGAAGATCAGCAAAAGCTAACAAGCTGCGATCTTCCCGAACCCACCTCTACGCCTGCACCAACCGACAGTGATGATGAACCATCCGCTTAAACTTGTGCAGTTGCGGAAGTAGTAGATTTCTGGCGTGAATATGATGTTGGGGCGTGTCGTAATGATACGCCCCAAACTGCGTTGTTTAACTTGCTGCTATGGGTCTTGCGGCTCTCTGTACTTTCTCAACCTGCTTAGGCGCAGGAATCTTATGGAAAAGCTGAGTTGCCGCTCGGAAGTTAGCTTCGCTTTCGGCAACTGATCCCATCGCTTGGCAGGTTAACCCAAGCTGATAGTGAACTTCGGCTAAATCAGCTTTAGCTTCAATTTCAATTAACAGCTTTTTGGCGGACAAAAGATGGGCGATCGCCCCCTTAAAGTCATTTTTGATCAAACACAGTTCTCCTAACCCTTTGAGTGCGTTGGCTTTGACCTGCGTGTAATGGCTTTCCTCAGCGTAATTTTTGGCTAAGCTGTACATTTTGTGTGCTTTTTCAAGCTCTCCTAAATTCTGATAGGTTTGACCTAAGAAAATTAGGCTGTAGCCTTTGCCTCGGCTTGAGCGAATCGCTGAGTAATCGGTGTAAACCTTTTTCGCGAAACCAATCGCAATCTGATTGCGCCCGGAGCAAGACATTAAAAATGCCAAACAAGCAGAAGCGGTGACGGCATATCTGTGAAAATCGGTTCCTTCGGCGAGAGAAATGACTGCCTTAAAGTATCTGGTAGCTTCCTCAACTTCCCACAGGTCAATTTGGCATAGACCAATGTTGTAAAGAGAAACGATTTCAAGCTCTTTGATTTTGAGGGCGATCGCCACTCGACGAGACTCCTGATGATAGCGAATTGCCCGATGAATATCGCCTGCTATCCAATACAAATCACCCAAAATATTGTGCAGCTTACTGAGCGAATAGCCAGGTTTAACGCGATCAATAATTCGAGTAATGGTCGTAACCATCTGTTGCAGCAAACCCAGTCTATAGAACGAAACGCCCAGCGGCTCATTCTTACCCCAGCGGTTATCTCTAGCGTAGAGAATCACATCTGCGGCTAGCTCAACTCGGTCTGTTTGAAGATAGTGATAGTAGGCTTCCAGCGCCCGAAACGCATCATCGGGTGTGCTAATTGCCTTAACACTGTGTGTCCAAAACTCTGCTGCCTCTAAGTTGGCAATTTCCCATTCGCCGCTTGCCTTTAAGATTTCTAGTGCCTTTGCCTGAATGGTTGGATGCAGCCGATATTCGCCATCAATTAGTTCAATTAAGAATAGATCGCGCAGAAAACGAATCACTCGCTTGTGTTGTTCTGGTGGCACATCCCAAAGCAAACAAGCAACTGCCTCAATGGGCATTCTGGCAATTCTTTGATAGCGATAGCAGCCTAACCGATAAAGCAACCGATAGGCTTCAGGATAAAGTCGTTGTAAGCGGCTAAAATGGCTCGCAACTAAGTTCTCAAGCTCAACTTCAACTAATAAGTCGGAGCTATTTTCTCGCCAGTATGCTTCCAAATTGCCTGCATAATCCATCTGGATAATGCTGCTCAAAATAGTCATTGCCTTAGCATTACCGCGATAGGCTGCATGAATATCTTTTAGAACTGGAAAGTTGACGTTAATTTGATTTTGGCTAAAGAACTGTCCCCAAGCTTCTTCTTCTAAACCTGCTAAGACGTAGGGATGCACACTGACACTCGCCTCATGCACAGGCTCACGGCTAGTAATCAGCGTGACAGAATTTACTTCTGGGTCAGCTAGAACTCGCAGCAGTTCAGCATAGTCTCGATGTGGTTCAACAAACTTTCCGTTCTTGTCTAGTGCAGGTTCCAGGTTGTCGATTAGAATGCAGACTTTTTGGGTCTTTAATTTGCGCCTGAGCCGTTCTAGCGATACGCCAAATTCGCGTCCGGGTTCCTCGTTAAAGTTGCGCCGCAGCCACTCTTGGACGATGCTTTGAGCAGAGGTGAGGTTGCGGGTTTCTTTGGCCATCCAGCACTCTAAGCTTTGCCCCAAGTTTTTCTGGTTAAAGTATTGCCGCGCAAGGGTGGTTTTACCCAGACCGCCGCTACCCTGAACCACAATGACTTTTGCGCCAGCGTTGACCAGGTTGTCGAGATCGGCGATCGCCCCTGTCCGCCCAACAAACACCACGTTGGTGTCAGGGAGCGACGGTTCAGGACGAATCGGAGGTTGCCCTGGTAGGCTGATCGGCGCATTCAGCGTAGACATCAGGGCTGAGCTGGCAGGTTGCGGGGTACTGCGTCCGACAATTTCCTTCCAGTCCAGCTCTAGCACCTCACAATAGGCTTTGAAGGTATTGACGTTAATGGGCTTTGCCTGGAGGAAACGATCCCAGGTTTCGGCTGAGATTCCGCCAGCCTGCTGGCTGGGCATCCCAATCGTTAAGGTATCGGGAATCAAGACTTTACTAGCCGCTTCGATAGGGCGGCGATCGCCGGCCCACCAACCCTTTTGGGCAACCGCCTGGTTAATCCGCGTCAAGCCAGAAGCAGAAGCTTTGAGCAATAGCGCTGGCTCAACCAGCAGCGTAATATTGCGATGAATTCCAGCAACGTCTACTACTTCCCCCGGATCAATCGTAATTCTCTGCTCACACCAGGCAGGCCACCACGACCCTTGAAACTGCACCCGTCCCGCCTTCAGCGGTTGAATGGTTTGTGTGACAATTGCCTGTCCGCCCAAGTAACTGTGATTAGGGTTTGGTAGCAGCTTTGCTGCTTTGCTGTCTAGGTCAGATGGTTCAGTTGGACGAAATGACGTAAAAACTTTGAGCAGACCCAATTTCATTTGCGGCTTCCTCCCGACGGTAGATCTTCTGATGAGTGGAAGTTGCAAGTTCTCCGATGCACCTCTGGTCGTTATTGGTTTTTAGTTCCACAAAGCTTGCCAGAATTGCTCTGAGATAGCGACTTTTCCAGGATTGACATGACTCTATCACGTCCAGACAGACGGCGGGTTTCCACCGTTTCTAGCCGAGTAGAGTCAGGGTTGCTCTCACACCGTTTTTTTCGACGCAAGAAGGAATAGCCTCTTGCGTTCGTGGAGCAATCATACAATTCCCGTTTCAGTTCATGTTGCAAAATAAGCTGCAAAGATAACGGCAAAGCTGAGGAAATAGGGTCATGCCTTCAGACAGCGAACGCAAACCGAAAACACTGCCATGACTGAAATTATCTCGACGAACAGTTGTAGGGACAGGGGCGTAAGGGCAAACCCCCAAACCAACAAAATTGCCCCTGCGATCGCCGCTGCAATTCGAATAATTTCCTCCCCTGTCTTCAGTCCAACCCAAATAATTCCTAGACCCATCAATAAAAAAATCGAATAAGCGGGAGGCATGAAAGTCATTAACAGTAATCTCCTAGCATTTCACCTACTTTGAATTTTAGATTGGCGATTTTCAACTGTAAAAACGAGAACAAAACCTACCTAACTGACCAGTGGACTTCCCACTTAAGAAAGACGAGCCGGGAACAGTTCCTCAGTTAACGTTATGAAGCTTTATGAACCCAACCTCTAGGTTTGGGTCGCTAAAAACTAAAGGAGATTTGAAATGAAACAGGTAATTGGTCGTCTTTTTACAGTGGGGCTTCGCCAAGTCCTCGCAATTTTTCTAGCTACTACTGCATTCTTAGGTATTCCTGCGTTTAGCACGAGCGTGTCGTCTCAGGCACTAGCCGTCACCAGCGAATTTCAAACTAAATCCCCCACGCCTTCCAACCCCTCCGCAGTGTCCAAAAAGACAATTCAGCGGATTCAGGATAAGGCTGAGGACTTGGGTGACAGCCCTGAGCATCCCATTGGTGACACGGGGCTAGGAAATCTGAGAGAGCTAGGTGAGAACGTTCGTGAAACCTTTGACCTAAACGTGCGCCAAAAGGGTGCGATCTATGACGGAGATCAGCCGAGCAATGTTAAGTCTCTGGACAGAGCACAGCGTGAGACAGAGCGATCGGCTCGATAGTTTGTCAATCAGCTTGTAGCTGTAGGTTGGGTGGAACATCGTGAAACCCAACAGACGCTAGAAACAATGAATGATACTGAGTTTTGCAGCCGCTATTATCCAACTTGTCTTGGTTGGTAACGCAAAGCAATGCAAGCTCTGAGCGGGCGTAGCATTCGGGCGAAGAATTAGTTCTAAGTTTTTTAGAATAGCTGCCGAATGCTGCACCCCTACCCAATCCCTATCCAAGCGAATTCAACTGCGTTATGGATTGACCTCGACTTGCGGCTCTGCTCTCACCCGGCGAATCGGCAAATTCGCGATTAAAGCAGTTGCTCGCTGGTCGTTCTCTAGCGAAAATTCTGACTCCTCTGGGTCAATTTCCACGTATCGTGAAACGACTTCCAGGATTTCTTGGCGCATCTTTTCCAGCGTTTCAGCGGGTAAATCAGCCCGATCGTGAGCCAACACAATTTGTAGCCGACGCTTGACCTCTTCACGGCTAGAACTGGGTTGTTGACGCGGGAAAAGTCGTTCGAGAAGTTCGCTGATCATGGAGCTTGGGGGAGAAAGTCAATCAAGGCTGGATAAGAAACCGAATTAAAGCTGAGAGTGACATTAGTTGCGGGACGAGTTGCGAAACAGCCGCCGAATGCGACTAAACAGATCGTCATGAGCAGCCATCAGATCGAGGAAAGGCACCTTCTCGCCCTCCAGCCGTCGCGCAATATTGCTAAAAGCTAGCCCCGCCATTGAAATGTTTTGTGACAGCACCAGCGGTTCGCCTCGGTTGGTTGAAACGATCACTCGCTCGTCGTCTGGGATCACACCCAGCAGCGGCACTGCCAAAATTTCCTGCACGTCTTTGACCGACATCATCATGTCTTCTTGCACCATTGCGGGTCTAAGACGATTAACAATTAAGTGGACTTTTTTGATGTCGTTTGCTTCAAGCAAGCCTATCACCCGGTCGGCATCACGCACCGCAGCAATTTCGGGCGTAGTCACAATGATCGCCTCTTTGGCTGCAGCCGTCGCATTCTGAAAGCCCATCTCAATTCCAGCAGGGCTGTCTACCAGGATGTATTTGTAGGTGGCGGTCAACGAAGTGACCAGTTGCTTCATCTGGTCGGGGTTAACCGCATCTTTGGTGCGATTTTGAGCGGCTGGCAGTAGGGCTAAGTTGGGTTGGCGTTTGTCCTTGACCAAGGCCTGATCGAGCCGACATTCGCCTGCTATAACTTCCACAGCGGTGTAGACGATGCGGTTTTCTAGCCCCAAGAGCAGGTCTAAGTTTCTCAAGCCAAAGTCGGCATCGACAACAGCAACTTTATGACCGCGCTGAGCCAGAGCCATGCCCAGATTGGCGGTGCAGGTGGTTTTTCCCACCCCACCTTTGCCAGACGTAATAACGATAATGCGACTCATTGAATTGCTGGGGTTGATAAATGGACGATGGGGGTAGGGGATTAGGAATTGGAAATGCGATCCGCACGCCTGCGCTGACTAGATTGGCTGTTACAGTTCATAAACCAGATTACGAGAGACGTATTCTGGAAAACTCGGCGGCTCTGGCGATGCGAATGCCTTCTGAGGACACGTAAGCAATTTCGGGATGAAATTGGTCGGGGGGCATTTCGGGAGCACGGGCAACAAATTCGGCAATCCGAATCTGGGTCGGCTCCATTCGCAGGGCCATGATCAGGCATTGTCCGTTTCCGGCGGCTCCAGCTTGGGCTAGCCCTCGTAGACAGCCCCAAACCAGCACGTCGCCATCTGCAATTACGGAACCACCGGGATTCACATCTCCCAAAACAACAATTGTACCGGGATGACGGATTTCGACACCAGATCGAACTACGGTTTGCACATAAAGTGGGTCAGCTAGAGCTTGCCCGGACTCAGCAGAGGGCTGATTTAGGTGAGCGACGGGCGAATGTTGCTCAACAGAATAGCCTGTAGTGGCGGCAGCGACAGCAGTTTGACGGCGGCTGGTGTAGACTCGCTTGAGCTGAAGCTGGGCATCGGCTAGGGCATCAGCGATCGCCTGCAATTGGCGCACATCTAAAAGGCGATCGCGGGCAACTAGATGCACCGCTGTTTCGGGTTGCCAAAACCGCTCTCCGGCATTGAGCCGCTGTTTTAGCTGTTGCCAAAGGTCATTCCAGTTACTTGTGTTAGCGCCGTTCCCCGATGGGCTGTTGCCAGCAGCGCTATCAGAATTAGCACCCTCTTGACTAGCATTGCTTTTGCTGGCGCTGCTGTGGTTGGCGCTTACCTCTGCCTCTGGCGGCAGAAGAAGCAACAAGCGCCCCCCCTCACTCTTAAACCGAACCTGTAGATTGGGGTTGTCTGAAGCGGGCTGTAAAATTGCTGGCGCAGGTGCAGAGGAGTCATTCATGCAAGGACTTGGGCTGTCAGAGTCTAACAGGAACTACGTAGTAACCCAATATAAAAGCCGGGGGAGTGCCCCGAAGGGGCACTCCCCCGGCTT